>JBAUWD010000350.1:0-3096 GCA_049583575.1 Nocardioides sp. | reverse complement strand
GGTCGGCACACAGCCCGTCGGGCCCGACGACCTCGGGGATCGCACCCGCGCGCGAGACGACCAGCGGGGTGGCGGTGGCCATCAGCTCGGCGGTCGGCAGCGAGAAGCCCTCGTAGAGGCTGGGCACGCACGCGACCTCGGCGGACCCCATCAGGGTGACGAGATCTGCGTCGCCGACGCCGTGGACGAACCTCACGTGGTCGCGGATCGCCAGCGCGTCGAGGAGTCGCTCGGTCCGGCCGCCCTCGGCGGGCTTGCAGACCAGCACCAGCTCGAGCCCGGGGCGTTCGGTGCGCAGCTTCGCGAAGGCCTCGAGCAGGGTGGCGATGCCCTTGAGCGGTGCGTCGGCGCTGGCCATCGCCAGGATCCGGCCGGCGACCCGCGGGCTGGTGGGCGGGACGAAGCCGTCGTCGACGCCGAGGAGGACGACGCGCGCCCGGGCCGGGTCGACCCCGAACTCGCGCACCACGTCGCGACGCGCGGACTCCGACGGGGTGAGCACCATGCCCAGGTCGCGGGCGACCCTCGCCTGCATCCGGACGAACCCGTACCAGCGACGGAGCAGGAGGCGCTTGCGCCAGCCGGGTGCCGCCTCGAGGTCGATCCGCCGGTCGATGCTGATCGGGTGGTGGACGGACGCCACCAGGGGCAGGCCGAGCTCCCGCTCGACGTCCAGCAGCGACGAGCCCAGCGTCTGGTTGTCGTGGACGATGTCGAAGTCGCCGGCCCGCTCGCGCAGCAGCCGCACCACCCGGCGGCTGAAGGTGCGGGGCTCGGGGAACCCCGCCGTCCACATCGTCAGCAGCTCCTCGACGTCCACGAGGTCGCGCAGCTCGGAGGGGCGCGGGGTGCGGAACGGGTCGGGCTCGCGGTAGAGGTCGAGGCTCGGCACCCGGGTCAGCCGGACACCGGGGTCGAGCACCGGGTAGGGCTGCCCCGAGAAGACCTCGACGACGTGGCCGAGCCGGACGAGCTCCCGGCTGAGGTGCCGGACGTAGACACCCTGTCCGCCGCAGTGCGGCTTGCTGCGGTACGACAGCAGTGCGACGCGCACGGGCTCCGCCTCTCGCGATCCGGGTGGGCCGGCGCGCTGCTCACCGACCGGTGGCGTCGACCCTAACCGGGTGCTCGGCACGACCCGGCGCCCGGTCCGTCAGCCGACCTCGCTGGAGTGCCCCGGGAAGACGTGCGCCGACGGGTCGATCACGACCGCGGCGTTGTTCACCGCGGTCGCGGCCTCGCCGAACCCGACCGCGATCAGCCGGACCTTGCCGGGGTACTCCGTGATGTCGCCGGCGGCAAAGACCCGCGGCAGGTTGGTGCGCATGGCGGGGTTCACCACCACGTGCCGCTTCAGCACCTCGACCCCCCACTGCTGGAGCGGGCCGAGGTCGGCGAGGAACCCGAGCGCGGCCACCACGGCCTGCGCGGGACGGCGTACCGGCTCCTCGCCGTCGACGGTGATCTCGACCTCGGCCACCGTGGGGTCGCCGAAGAGTGCGGTCACCTGCGCCTTGGTGATGATCTCGACCCGGGAGTCACGCACGGCCTGCACGGTGCGCTCGTGGGCCCGGAAGGCGTCGCGGCGGTGCACGAGGGTGACCGACCGCGCCACCGGCTCGAGGTGGACCGCCCAGTCGAACGCGGAGTCGCCACCGCCCACGATCACGATGTCCTTGCCGGCGTACGGCGCGAAGCTGGGCACGAAGAACTCCATGCCGCGCCCGAGCCAGCCGTCGCCGGCCGGCAGCGGTCGCGGGCTGAACTTGCCGATCCCGGCCGTGATCAGCAGCGCCTTGGCGACCACCTCGGTGCCGTCGTCGAGCGCCACGGTCACGTCGTCCTCGCGGCAGGTGAGGCCGATCGCGGTGCGGTCGAGGAGGTAGTCGGGCTCGGCGGTGTTCGCCTGCTCGACCAGCCCCTCGACCAGGTCGCGTCCCTTCACCGACGGGAAGCCGGCGACGTCCAGGATCTGCTTCTCGGGATACATCGCGGTGATCTGCCCACCCAGCTCGGGCAGGGAGTCGACGACGGCGACGCGCAGGCCGCGGAAGCCCGCGTAGTAGGCCGCGAAGAGCCCGGTCGGGCCGGCCCCGATGATGGCGAGGTCTGTCTCGATCTGTGCCACGTCACTCCCTTGTCCGCTGGTGCGGTCACCCAGTCTGCACGTTGTCGACGAGCCAGCCGTGGTCGGTGCGCACCATGGTCACCAGCGCGCTCCTCGCGTTGTACGACGCGGGGCCGCCGCCCGAGGTCACCCGCTGGTCGAGGAAGAGCAGCGCGAGCACCTGGTCGTGGGTCGCCCGCACCACTCCCGAGGCGGCGACGCGGGTCGTCGTCCGCGTCTGCGACGAGACGACCTGAGCCTTCACCGGGGCCGCACTGGTGCGGTACGCCGTCGCGAACCGGTCCGTCATCAGGCCGGACGCCCGGTCGACGTGCGCGTCGTACGTCTTCCACGAGACGGTGAAGATCGCCGCGGCGTCCTGGGCCGCGGTCTCCACGACGCTCCGGGCGTCGATGTCGCCGACCACGACCGGGCGCTGCGCCGAGGGTGTCGGCGCCGAGACCCCCCAGAGGTACCACGCCTCGCCGGTGACCGCGGCGGCCAGCAGCAGCGAGCACGCAGCGAGGGCGGTGGTCGTCCGTCCGGTCACCGCGAGTCCCCCACGAACTGGATGTCGGAGGTCAGCCAGCGGTCGCCCTGGTGCAACAGGCTGATCCGGAGCCGGAAGTGCCGCGGGGCCTGCCGGCCGTGGGTGCTCGTGTTGGACACGGTGCCGGTGGTCGCCGCGATCACGGTCGCCCGGTCGGGCGCGACGGCGACCACCCCGGACCACACGACCTGGCCGGTCATGGTCGAGCGGTGTCGCCGGAGCACCTTGACGACGTGCCGGGCCGACCGGACGTAGTGGGCCCGGAAGTCTCCGGTCGCACCCGCCGCCACCGCGTCGATGCTGCGCGACGCCTGGTCGTAGCGCATGTTCACGAAGGCGGTGACCTCGGCGTTCGCGGCGGCGAGCACGTCGCCGTACCGCTGCTCGCGGACCACCGCGTCCGCGCGGTCGCCGTGGGACCGCCAGACCAGGGCCGCGC
>JBAUWD010000349.1:0-4060 GCA_049583575.1 Nocardioides sp. | reverse complement strand
CTGCTCCTCGGCGGCCTCGGCCGCTGCGGGGGCAGCGCCTGCGGCCGCGACGGCGACGGGAGCGGCCGCGGTGACCTCGAAGGTCTCCTCGAACTGCTTCACGAACTCGCTCAGCTCGATCAGCGTCATCTCCTTGAACGCGTCGAGCAGCTCGTCGGTGTTGAGCTTCGCCATGATGGCCTTCCTTTCCGTTCTCGGCCCGGTTCGGGGCCTGGGTTCATGGTGGGTACGGCGGCGTGGTCCGGCTCGCGCCGGCCAGGTTCAGGCCTCCGTGGTGTCGCTCTCGTCAGGGGTGGTCGCCTCCGCGGCCGGAGCGGCCTCCGCGACGGTGTCGGCCTCCTCGGCGACGGCCGGTGCCGGCTCCTCCTCGGCCCGCTTCGCCTGCAGCGCGCCGGCGAGCCGAGCGGCCTGGGCGAGTGGGGCGTTGAACAGGTACACGGCCTGGCTGAGCGACGCGAGCATCGCGCCGGCCAGCTTGCCCAGGAGCACGTCGCGCGACTCGAGGTCGGCCAGCTTGGCCACCTCGGCCGCGTCGAGGGGCTTGCCGTCCAGCACGCCGCCCTTGATGACGAGCGTCGGGTGGGCCCTGGCGAAGTCACGCAGACCCTTGGCGGCCTCGACGACGTCGCCGTTGATGAAGGCGATGGCGGTCGGACCGGTCAGGAGGTCGTCGAAGCCGTCGATCCCCGCGTCCTTGGCGGCGAGCTTGGCCAACGTGTTCTTGACCACGGCGTAGTTGGCGTTCGCACCGAGGGAGCGCCGCAGTTCCTGCAGCTGCTTCACGGTGAGGCCGCGGTACTCGGTCAGCACCGCGCCGGCCGCGCCGTTGAACGAGTCAACGATCTCCGCGACGGCGGCCTGCTTCTCTGCCCGCGCCATGGGTCTCCTTCCGATGGGGTCGAGCCTCGGTCGAGACCACTCGTCGGGAGGAGCCCGGAGAAGACGAACGCCCCGGGCACAGGCCCAGGGCGGGTACGCACCCCAGGCGTCTGGGATGCCGCTCTGTCACCTGCGCGGGCCGCCCGCTCTCGCGGACTCTTCGATCGGGCTGCGGGGCAGCCGCGACGACCAGCGGTCTCTGGTTACGAGGGAACAGTACGGCGCCGGGTGCGCTGCGGCCAAATCCGCGCCGGACGACGCCGGGGGCCGCGTTCGAAGATTTCACCATTCACGTGGATCCCGAGCGCGAAAGTGACTGGTACGGTCATCGAGGCGAGACGCTTCACCGGACCACCTATGACGCGACTTCCGCAATTTCGGCCAGGTGGTCTGGTCCAGCCCTGCCTGGTTTCGGCGAACGTCCTCGCACCCCGCGGATTGCTGGTTCCATCAAGGCATGGACTTCAAACTGACCTCCATGTCCGCCGTGCTCGAGCGGGCCGACGGCCGACTGCGCAGCCCCGAGGGTGGCGCGCGTCTCTGGCCGACCGGCTTCCCGCTCCTGGACGAGGCCATCGGCGGCGGTTTCCGGGCCGGCAGCCTCAACCTGCTCGGCGGTCCCCAGGGCCAGGGCAAGACCTTCTTCGCGCTCCAGGCCGCACGCGCCGCGGTCAAGTCCGGACGCTCCGCGGTGTTCTTCTCCTACGAGCTCGAGGCCGATGCGCTGGTCCAGCGGCTCGTCGCGATCGAGGCCGGAGAGCTCGACCCGTTCGACGCGCCCTCGCTCAACCAGATCCGCAGCATCTTCGAGGGTCGCGACGGCGGTGAGGGCGGCCTCATCGAGCGGATGGCGACCACCACGACCGGCACCGAGGCGCTCTCGGCGGTCACGGAGTACGCCGACCGGCTCGTCGTACACCGGTCGACCGCGACGCACACCGACATCATCGAGATCAACGACACGGTCAAGAAGGTCATCGGGGCCACCGGCGAGCCGCCGCTGATCATCGTCGACTACCTCCAGAAGGTCGCGATGCCGCTGACCGAGCTCGACGAGGAGGACCGCATCACGCGGATCACCGAGCAGCTCAAGGACATCGCCATCGAGTTCGACTGCCCGGTCTTCGCGGTCGCGGCCATGGACCACGAGGGCCTGGAGCCCGGGAGCCGGATGCGCACCCGGCACATGCGGGGCTCGACCGCCCTGTCCTACGAGCCCGACGTCGTCCTCATCCTGGCGACCAAGGCGGACATCGTGGCCCGCCACCACCTCGTGTACGGCGCGGGCAACGCCGAGCGCTTCAAGGAGTGGTCGGTGCTCACCGTGGAGAAGAACCGCTCCGGCAGCGGCGGGGCCGAGATGGAGTTCAAGAAGCGCTTCGACCAGGGCCGCTTCGACCCCGTCGGGCAGATCGTCACCGAGAAGCTCGTCGACGAGCGCGTCTTCACCGAGTAGCTCCCCGGTCGCGCGGGCCCACGCCCGCTCGGACCGGGGGTAGTCGAAGGCCCGGACACCTGTGGGTGACCGGGCCTTCTCACGTGTCGGGTCTCAGGCCTCGTCCGGGACCGCGATGTTGCGGGTGCGGTTGGGGTCGACCTGGACGCCGGGGCCCATGGTCGTCGAGAACGTCACCTTGCGGAGGTAGCGACCCTTGGAGCTGCTCGGCTTGAGCCGCAGCACCTCCTCGAGGGCGGCGGCGTAGTTCTCGGCCAGCTGGGTCTCGGAGAACGACGCCTTGCCGATGATGAAGTGCAGGTTGGCATGGCGGTCGACACGGAACTCGATCTTGCCGCCCTTGATGTCGGAGACCGCCTTGGCGACATCCGCGGTGACGGTGCCGGTCTTGGGGTTCGGCATCAGGCCACGCGGACCGAGGACGCGGCCGAGTCGCCCGACCTTGCCCATCATGTCGGGCGTCGCGACGACGGCGTCGAAGTCGAGCCAGCCGCCGCTCACCTTGTCGATGAGCTCGTCGCCGCCGACGACGTCGGCCCCGGCCTCACGGGCGGCCTCGGCCTTCTCCGCATTGGCGAACACGAGCACCCGAGCCGTCTTGCCGGTGCCGTGCGGCAGGTTGACGGTGCCGCGCACCATCTGGTCGGCCTTGCGGGGGTCGACACCGAGGCGCATCACGACGTCGACGGTCTCGTCGAACTTCTTCCGGCTGCCGTCCTTGGCGATCTTGATCGCGCTCAGCGGGGCGTAGATCTCGTCCTTGTCGAACGCCTCCGCCGCTGCGCGGTAGGTCTTGCTGCGCTGCATGTCTCTGCTTCCTCTGAGTGTGGTCGTCGGGCCAGCGCGGCCCTGCCACGGGTTTCTCGGTGCGGCGACGGCCGCGGACCCCTTCGGCGTGAAGCGCCTCGTGGACCTCGGCCGGGAACCGGGTCAGTCCGTCCGCACGCCCATCGAACGAGCGGTGCCCTCGACGATCTTCATGGCGGCCTCGACGTCGTTGGCGTTGAGGTCGGGCATCTTGGTCAGCGCGATCTCGCGGACCTGGTCCTTGGTCAGCCGACCGACCTTCTCCTTGTGCGGGACGCCGGAGCCCTTCTGCAGGCCCGCGGCCTTCTTGATCAGCTCGGCGGCCGGAGGGGTCTTGGTGATGAACGTGAACGACCGGTCCTCGTAGATGGTGATCTCGACCGGGATCACGTTGCCGCGCATGGACTCCGTCTGGGCGTTGTAGGCCTTGCAGAAGTCCATGATGTTCACGCCGTGCGGACCGAGCGCGGTACCGACGGGAGGCGCCGGCGTCGCGGCGCCCGCCTGCAGCTGGACCTTGACCAGCGCGGCGATCTTCTTCTTGGGAGGCATTGCTCTGGGTGTCCTTCGTGGTCGTGCGTCGTGGTCATCGCGAGCCGGACCGGCTCTGCCACCTTGCGCTGCCCGGCGTACACCGGGCAACCGGACCATTCTGGTCCGTCGGCGCCCGGATGCCTAATCGCCTCTGCCCGGGAAGCGACCTTCGCGGTCAGACTCGCTGGATCTGGCTGAAGCTCAGCTCGACCGGGGTCTCCCGGCCGAAGATCTCGACGAGGGCCTTGACCCGCTGGGCCTCGGCGTTGATCTCGGTGATCGTCGCGTGCAGGGTCGCGAACGGGCCGTCGACGACCATGACCGAGTCGGACTCGGCGAAGTCGGCGACCTCGACCGGCTTCTTGGCCGCGGCCGTGCCCTGGC
>JBAUWD010000348.1:0-7875 GCA_049583575.1 Nocardioides sp. | reverse complement strand
GGTCGGCACCGGCTTCAGCTACGAGCAGCCGGCCCGCACCCGAGAGGCCGGGTACCTGGCCCGCCTGCTGCCGCGGATCCGCGACATCCGCCGGCTGGGGTCGTGCGCCCTCGACATCTGCGCGGTGGCGGCCGGCTCCCTCGACGCCTACGTCGAGGAAGGTGCCCACATCTGGGACCACGCAGCCGCCGGACTGGTCGTCGAGGAGGCCGGGGGGACCCTCGAGGTGACGCGTTCGCCGGAGGCGAAACGGCTCCTGATCTGCGCCTCGGCGGACGGGTTCGCGGAGTTCCGGGCCGCCGTCGTGGACGCCGGGTTCGTCGGCGGCGAGGGGCCGGATGCGGCCGCTCGATCGGGGGAATAGCCACCCGCGAGCCACTGTTCAGCAGACACGGCGATCCGGGGAAGTGCAGACCGCGCGGGGATGGTGCACAATCTGGCGCGCCGACTCGGCGCGCCAGCGCACTGGCGCAGGATGGGGAGAGAGAACACACGCATGGCCACTGACTACGACGCACCGCGCAAGAACGAGGAAGACCAGTCCGAGGAGAGCATCGAAGAGCTCAAGGCGCGTCGGCACGACAAGAACTCCGGCAAGGTCGACGAGGACGAGGCGGAGGCGGCCGAGTCGTTCGAGCTGCCCGGAGCCGACCTCTCGCACGAGGAGCTGGCGGTCGAGGTGATGCCGCGCCAGGAGGACGAGTTCACCTGCATGAGCTGCTTCCTGGTCCACCACCGCAGCCAGCTGGCGGATGCCAAGAGGCTGATCTGCCGCGACTGTGCCTGAACAGGAGATCGCGAGGAACGAGCGAGCTCCGTGGGTGAAGGCAGATTGAGCGAACCCCGCGGCTGAGCCTGCGAAGCCGCGACGTGTGAGACGAAATCCGGTGACGGTGCCTTGGGGCCCGGCACCGGGTCCGACGTACGAGACGACGAAGCCCGCCCGGGCCGCCCGGGCGGGCTTCGTCCTGCCCCGACTCGGCGCGAAGAGACACGCAGAGCACGCTGACTCGGCGCAAAGAGGCAGCGTAATCACGCCGAGTCGGCGCAAAGAGGCAGAGAAATCACGCCGAGTCGTCATGTGACGACTCGGCGTCGGGTCAGTCCTTCTGGAGCTGGGGAGGCAGGTGACCGGCGGATCGCTGGTAGTACCTTGCGGCCCGGCGCTGGGCCAGCATCCGCGCCAGAGCCACGAACGTGCCGCTGACCACCGCCCAGGCGACGGCCTCTCCGACGGCCACGTCGGGATCGGCGGGGTTCTCGGGCGGGTGCTTGCCGGTCGCGGCCCTCCAGCCGGCGTCGAGGGCCTTCTTCGCCAGGGTCGCCGCCGTCAGGGCGGATACGAGCGAGAAGACGGTCCACAGCTTGCTGGAGCCGGAGTCAGCCATGCGCGCAGGCTACCCCGAGGCGACGTGGCCCGAGATCATCCGGATGGCGGCCGCTAGGTGCTCCGGGTCGCGCGTGCTCACCAGCCAGTACGGCGTGGGGTCGCGCTCGTCGCGGACGGTCACCCGCACGGCACGCTTCAGGTACGGGCGCAGCAGCAGGAACGCCCGGGCGTCGGCCCCGGGACCGGCCGCGCGACGGGTCGCATCGGGGTCCAGCGGCTCGGCCACACCGAGGTGCTCCCCGGAGATCCTGGCCCGCCCCACCCGCAGCCACCCGCCCTCCACGTCGACGCGGGGGGAGCCGTAGCCACGGAGCAGGGCGACCATCCCCAACATCAGTACCCCGGTGGCAGACCACGCGACGACGGCCGGCGTCGACACCACGAAGGCCAGCCAGAACGTCGCCACCAGCATCGTGCCCTGCACCCACCAGCGCAGCGGCACGCTGAGCCGCTCGTGGTGGCTGGCGGGCTCGACGCGGTCCGGCACAGGGCACAGCCAACCATCCGGGGCCGGCCCGTCCCGGACGGGGTCGGCAGGGATAGGGTCCGGCACGTGGTGTGTCCCGCTTCGGAGTCCGGCCTGCCGGTCGCCGTGGTCCGGCTGGACCGCGACCTCCCGCTCCCGTCGTACGCCCATCCCGGGGACGCGGGCGCCGACCTGATGACCACGGTGGATCTCACCCTCGGCCCGGGGGAGCGGGCACTCGTCCCGACCGGGATCTCGATCGCGCTCCCCGAGGGGTACGTCGCTCTCGTCCACCCGCGCTCGGGTCTCGCCGCCAGGCACGGACTGTCGATCGTGAACACCCCCGGCACCATCGACGCGGGCTACCGGGGCGAGATCAAGGTGCTGCTCGTCAACCACGACCGCACCGAGCCCGTCGAGCTGCGTCGTGGCGACCGGGTCGCGCAGCTGGTGGTGCAACGGTTCGAGCGTGCGGCCTTCACGGAGGTCGACGCCCTGCCCGAGTCGGTCCGCGGCGCCGGGGGTTACGGTTCAACCGGGGTCGAGAGGCCCTCGGGAGCCGTCGGCTCCGTCGCCGTCGAGAGCCAGGAGATGCACTGATGTTCCGCCGCAGGTCCCGCTCCGGATCGGACGAGCCCGACGAGGTCGACACCTCCGAGGAGGAGTGGGTCCAGGAGACCACGGACGGCCCGTGGGACTCCGAGGAGATCGACGACGGCGTCGAGCGGATCGACATCGGGTCGCTGCTGGTGGTGCCCCGCGAGGGCGCCGAGGTGCGGCTCCAGGTGGACGAGCAGACCGGCGAGGTGCAGTCGGTGATGCTCGCCGGCGAGGACGGCGCTCTCGAGCTGCGGGCCTTCGCCGCTCCGCGCAACGGCGACCTGTGGTCCGAGGTCCGGCCGCAGATCGCCGCCGACGTCGCCCAGCACGGCGGCACGGCCACCGAGCGCGACGGGCGCTGGGGTGTCGAGCTGGTCTGCCAGATGCAGGTCGTCATGCCCGACGGCACCCAGGCCGTGCAGCCTTCGCGCATCGTCGGGATCAACGGCGCCCGCTGGCTGCTGAGAGCCACCTTCCTGGGCCGGCCGGCGGTCGAGCCCGACACCGCCCAGGAGTGGGAGGACTCTCTGGCCTCGGTCGTCGTCCACCGGGGGAGCCACGCCATGCCGGTCGGTGACGCCCTCCCGCTGGTCCTGCCCGGCGACGCCCAACGGCTCCCGTAGCCGCGGAGAAGTAGGCTCGAGGCATGGGCGAGAAGAGCAAGCTGCGCCGCACGATCAGCAAGTGGGCCAACGCGGACGACATGCATGCCCGGGAGCTGCGGCAGACGACGCGCGACGGCCGGTGCAACCTGATCGCCGAGTGCGACGACCGTACGCCGGTCCGGCTGCGGGGCACGCTGAAGACGGTCACGCTCCGGCCGCGCGGCGGCGTCCCCGCGCTCGAGGCGGAGCTCTTCGACGGGTCCGGCACGATCGTGCTGGTCTGGCTCGGCCGCCGGGCGATCGCGGCCATCGCACCGGGGCGCCCACTGGAGGTGGAGGGCCGGATCGGCCGCCACGGTGGTGACCGGATCATCTACAACCCGCGCTACACCCTGCTTCCATGACCCCTCACGCCCCGCCGACGGTCGACACCGTCGAGTCGCTGGTACGACGACAGCTGAGCGAGGCGCTCGGTGGTCGCCGGGGCATGGTCGAGGCGGCGATTCCGACGCTGACCTTCACCGCCTGCTGGCTGCTGACCCGGCACCTCGAGGTCGCGCTCGTGGCGAGCGTGGCGGTGGCGGTCGTCGAGCTCGTGGCCCGCCTGCTGCACCGGTCGACGGTGAAGTTCGTGGTCAACGCCCTGGTCGGGATCGCGATCGGCTGGTTCTTCGTCCACCTCTCCGCGAGCCACGGCGGCAGCGCCGACGACCAGGCCCTGGCCTACTTCCTGCCCGGGCTGCTCTACAACACCGGCTACGCCGTCGCGATCGGGCTGACCTGCGTGATCCGCTGGCCGCTCGTCGGCTTCATGATCGGAAGCGTCACGGGCGACCCGACCGCGTGGCACGCCGATCGCCAGGTGGTGCGGCTGTGCAGCCGCCTCACCTGGCTGCTCGTGCTGCCGTGCGCGGTCCGCACACTGGTGCAGGGCCCGATCTGGCTGGCCGGCCACTCCGGCAGCCTCTCGGCCGACACCGCGGTCGCATCGCTCGGCGTCCTCAAGATCGCGATGGGCTGGCCGTTGCAGCTCGCGGCGCTCGCCGCCATGTCGTGGGTGCTGGGGCGCAACCACACCCCGATCGAGACGGCTACTCCCGATCTCGGTCAGGGCTGAGCAGCTCCTCGAGCTCGCTCTCCACGTCGGCCCCGGCGACGAACAGCAGCTCGTCGCCGGCCTCGATCGGCTGCTCGCCGTCGGGCGGGTAGACCTGACCGTCACGCAGGATCGTCACCAGTGCGGAGTTCTCGGGGAACGGGATGAGGCCGGACGGCTTCCCGACGTACGGCGAGTCCTCGGGCAGCGTGAGCTCGACCAGGTTGGCGTTGCCCTGGCGGAACGTGAACAGCCGGACCAGGTCGCCGACCGTCACCGCCTCCTCGACCAGTGACGACATGATGCGCGGCGTCGAGACGTTGACGTCGACGCCCCAGGCCTCGGTGAACAGCCACTCGTTGTTGGGGTGGTTGACCCGCCCCACGGTGCGCGGCACCGCGAACTCGGTCTTGGCCAGCAGTGAGGTCACGAGGTTGGCCTTGTCGTCGCCGGTGGCGGCGATGACCACGTCGCAGTGGTCGAGGTGGGCCTCCTCCAGCGACGACAGCTCGCACGAGTCGGCCAGCAGCCACTCGGCGTCTGGCACCCGCTCGGGCTTGATCGCCCCGGGGTCCTTGTCGATGAGGAGCACCTGGTGACCGTTGGTGATCAGCTCGCGGGCGATCGACCGACCGACCGCGCCGGCCCCGGCGATGGCAACTCTCATCTCAGCCTTCTTCCGGGCCGTCGTTGATGACCTGGTACGCATCGGCCGCGGACTCCTCGCGCATCACGAGGTGCAGGAGGTCGCCCTCCTGGATCACGCTGTCCTTCGAGGGCAGCATGCCTTCGCCGAGGCGGTCTATCCAGGCGATCCGCGAGCGGGTGGCCGACTGGAAGTCGACGGTCTGGTGGCCGACCCAGCGGGTCGGCGCCGGCACCTGGTCGACCCGGATGGTGCCCGAGGGATCGCGGAAGTCGGGCTCCGCGCCGGCCGGCAGCAGCCGGCGCAGGACCTGGTCGGCGGTCCACTTGACCGTCGCGACGGTGGTGATGCCCAGGCGCTGGTAGACCTCGGCGCGACCGGGGTCGTAGATGCGGGCGACGACGCTCTGGATGCCGAACGTCTCGCGCGCGACACGCGCGGCGATGATGTTGGAGTTGTCGCCGCTGGAGACGGCTGCGAAGGCGTCGGCCCGGCGGATGCCGGCCTTCTCCAGGACCTGCTGGTCGAAGCCGTATCCGGTGACCTTGTCCCCGTTGAACCCGGGCCCCAGCCGCCGGAAGCTGTCGGGCTCGCTGTCGATCACGGAGACGGTGTGGTTGCGCTCCTCGAGGCTGCGCGCGAGCGTCGAGCCCACCCGGCCACATCCCATGATCACCACGTGCACGGGGAAACCGTATCCTGTTCGCTCGTGGGTGCCGGCGATGTCTCCAAGCGGATCCTCCTGGGCCGCAAGCTCAGGAGCTCGCAGCTGGGAGAGACCCTTCTGCCCAAGCGGATCGCCCTCCCGGTGTTCGCCAGCGACGCGCTCTCCTCGGTCGCCTACGCACCCGACGAGGTCTTCATCACGCTGTCCCTGGCGGGCGCCTCCGCCTACGTCTGGTCGTGGAAGGTCGGCCTCGCCGTCGCCCTGGTCCTGCTGGCCGTGGTCACGTCGTACCGGCAGACCGTGCACGCCTACCCGAGCGGTGGTGGCGACTACGAGGTGGCCACCGTCAACCTCGGTGCCAACGCCGGGCTCACGGTCGCGAGCGCACTGCTGGCCGACTACGTCCTGACCGTCGCCGTGTCGATCTCCTCGGGGGCGCAGTACGCCGCAGCGGCCCTCCCCGACCTCCGCGGTCACGAGGCGACGTTCGCCTCGGTGCTGGTCGTGGTGCTGATGGCGATGAACCTGCGCGGCATCCGGGAGTCGGGCACCTTCTTCGCGTTCCCGACGTACGCCTTCATGGTCTCGATCATCGGCATGTGCGCCTACGGACTGCTGCGCTTCGTCGCGGGTGACCTGCCTCGGGTCGAGAGCGCGAACCTGCACATCCAGGAGTCGCCCGGCTACGGGTCGTCGATGACCACCGTCGCCCTGATGTTCTTGCTGATCCGGGCGTTCGCGTCCGGATGTGCCGCCTTGACCGGCGTCGAGGCGATCTCCAACGGCGTCCCGGCCTTCCGCAAGCCGAAGAGCAAGAACGCCGCGACCACCCTTCTCATGCTGGGCCTCATCGCGATCACGATGATGCTCAGCGTCATCGTGCTCGCCAAGGAGATGGGCCTGCGGTACGTCGATCCCCACGACCTGCACCGCCTCACCCAGGACGGCCACCCGCTCCCGGCCGGGTACGACCAGCAGGCCGTGATCGCCCAGATCGCCCGCGCCGTGTTCAACGGGTTCCCGGCCGGCTTCTACGTCGTGGTCACGGTCACCGGGGTGATCCTGGTCCTGGCTGCGAACACCGCGTTCAACGGCTTCCCGGTGCTCGGCTCGATCCTGGCCCGGGACGGCTACGCCCCTCGGGCGCTCGGGTCGCGCGGGGACCGGCTCGCGTACAGCAACGGGATCGTGTTCCTCGCCCTGATGGCCATCGTCCTGATCGAGGCGTTCAACGCCGAGACGACCCGGCTGATCCAGCTCTACATCATCGGTGTCTTCGTCTCGTTCAACCTGAGCCAGCTCGGCATGATCCGGCACTGGACGCGGCACCTGCGCAGCGAACGCGACCTCGCCGTCCGGCGGCGGATGCAGCGGTCCCGGACCATCAACGCGATCGGGCTGACGTTCACCGCGGTGGTGCTCGTGCTCGAGCTGGTCACGAAGTTCCTCGCCGGGGCCTGGATCACGATCCTGGCGATGTGCGCTTTCTTCGTGGTCATGAAGAGCATCCGTCGCCACTACGACAACGTGACGCGCGAGCTCGCTGCCGACGACGAGGACCGCATCCTGCCGACCAAGGTGCACGCCGTGGTGCTCGTGTCCAAGCTGCACAAGCCCACGCTGCGGGCGCTGGCCTACGCGAAGGCGACCCGCCCCAACGTCCTCGAGGCGGTGTACGTCGGATCCGAGGACAAGACCACCCAGGCGCTCGTGCGCGAGTGGGACGAACGCAACCTCGGGGTGCCGCTCAAGGTGCTGTACTCGCCGTACCGCGAGATCGTCAGACCGATCGTCGAGTACGCCACGCAGATCCGACAGGCCAACCCGCGCGGCGTCGTGGCGGTCTACATCCCGGAGTACGTCGTCGGCCGGTGGTGGGAGCAGCTCCTGCACAACCAGACCGCGCTCCGGCTCAAGGGCCGGCTGCTCTTCACGCCGGGCGTGATGGTGACGTCCGTGCCCTACCAGCTCCAGTCGTCGCAGATCGCCCGACAGCGGGGCGACCGTGAGCTCACCCGGGTCAAGGCCGGCGACCTCCGTCGTGGCCGGGTCGGGGCCGACCAGGGGCCCGGACGCCGTCAAGTGCCTCGATGAGCCCGACCCGCTCCGGCCGGCCACGAGAGCGTGCTGCGCGAGGCGCCTCCCGCGTGGGGGAGCGCTTCGAGGCCGAGGTCGGGCGGGTCGCCCACGGCGGGCACTGCGTCGTACGCCACGAGGACCGGGTGGTCTTCGTCCGGCACGCACTGCCCGGTGAACGGGTCGTGGTCCAGGTGACCGAGGGCAGCGACGGAGACCGCTTCTGGCGCGGCGACGCCGTGTCGGTGCTGTCGCCCTCGCCCGACCGGGTCGAGGCACCCTGCCCGTACGCCGTGCCGGGCGGCTGCGGCGGCTGCGACTTCCAGCAC
>JBAUWD010000347.1:0-10188 GCA_049583575.1 Nocardioides sp. | reverse complement strand
GGCCTGCCGATCGCGACGCCCCCGGCCGGACACTCCGTCCCGTGGACCGCCCGCTTCGACCCCGTCCTCGGCGAGAACGTCACCGAGCTCGTCGTGATCCTCCTGCTCGCGGCCGCGTCCGGCGCGGTGGGCCTGGTCGTCGCGCACGGCGCGCACGAGCCGAAGCCGGCCTTCCCGCTGCAGTACGCGCCCCCGGAGGGCATCGGCCCCGCGGAGGCGATGTACGTCGTCACCGAGCGCGTGGACGACCAGGCGTTCGTCGCGAGTCTGCTGTGGGCGGCGCAACAGGGGGCCATCGACCTCGCACGCGACGGTGACACGTGGACCATCACGGACAAGAGCGGCGCGGACGGGTGGTCGAGGCTCGACCCGTCGACCGCGGCGATCGCCCCACTGCTCGGCGGGCCGGGCGGGGAGTTCCACACCAAGCGCGGCGACGTGAGCTCCGGCAGGATCCTGCACACGCGGATCGCGGCCTTCGAGAGGGAGACGCGCGCGTGGGGCAAGGCCAACGGCTACCTGACCCGGGCGGGGGTCGGCAGCTTCGGCAAGCTCCTGGTGGTCGGTGCCGGCGTCGGTGTGCTCGGGTTCGGTGTCTTCAACTGGTTGGGCACCACCCTCTTCGCGCTGATCCCCGGCGCCTTCGCCGTCGCCGCGATCCCCCTGGTCCTGCCCACCTCCGCCACCAAGCGCACGGCCTCCGGGCGTGACCTCTGGTCACGCCTGGGTGGCTTCCGCCGGGTGCTGTCGACGCCCTCGAGCAAGGAGCGGTTCGACTTCTCCGGCCGGCAGGACCTCTACACCGCCTACATCCCGTGGGCCGTCGCGTTCGGCTGTGCCGACGAGTGGGCCAAGAAGTACCGCACCGAGACGGGCTCGGAGCCGCCCGTGCCGACGTACCTGCATGGCGCCTACTACGGCAACCTGACGGGCAAGCAGGTCGACCGGATGGTCAGCGACTTCTCCTCGACGGTCTCCAGCTCCATCTCGGCGTACGAGGCCACCCAGTCGCACTCCAGCGGCGGGGGCGGGTTCTCCGGCGGCGGCGGGGGCGGCGGTGGTGGCGGGGGCTCCTGGTGACCGTCACAATGTGTCCACCCAGACCGAGAGGGGCGTAGGCCCGTGCCGATCGTCATCGTGCTTGTCGTCGTGGTCCTCTTCCTGGTCACCCTCGCGGTGGTCGGGTTCAACAAGCTCAGGAAGGCGGACGTCGGCGCCCAGGAGGCACTCGGCGGCATCGACGTCCAGCTCACCCGCCGTGCCGACCTGATCCCCAACCTCGTGGAGACCGTCAAGGGGTACGCCGCGCACGAGAAGGGGGTCTTCGAGGAGGTCACCAAGGCGCGGGCCGGCGTGCAGCAGGCGGCGGCCGGCAGCGACGTACCGGCGAAGGCCGCCGCGGACGCCCAGCTCCGGGGCGCGCTGGTCAATCTCAACGCGGTCGCCGAGAACTACCCCGACCTCAAGGCGAACCAGAACTTCCTCGACCTGCAGAGGCAGCTCGCCGACACGGAGAACCAGATCTCCTTCGCCCGGCAGTTCTACAACGACGCCGTCGCGACCCTGAACAAGCTCGTGCGGACCCTCCCGTGGCTGTTGTTCAGCGGGATGGCCGGCGTCCACCAGCGGGACTTCTACAACGCCCCGGCCGGGCAGGAGCAGGCACCGACCGTCCAGTTCTGACCGTCGCCGGCCGGGACCCGGCCCGACTCAGAACACGCCGCGGGGCCGGAACTGCACCGAGATCCGCGGCCCGGCGTGCGCGACCTTGGGGACCGCGTGCTCCCACGTGCGCTGGCACGAGCCGCCCATCACCAGCAGGTCGCCGTGCCCCATCTCGAAGGAGACGGACTCGCCCCCGCCGCGCGGCCGCAGCGCCAGCCGCCGGGGGTCGCCGAAGGACACGATCGCGACCAGGGTGTCGTGCAGCCGACCCCGGCCGAAGGTGTCGCCGTGCCAGGCCACGCTGTCGCGCCCGTCGCGGTAGTAGCAGCAGCCGGCGGTCACGAACGGCTCGCCGAGCTCGGGGAGGTAGTGGTCGGTGAGCGCCGCCCGCGCCCGCTCCAGCAGCGGATGGGGCAGCGGCTCTCCGTCGGCGTACGTGTGCACGAGACGGGGTACGTCGACGACCCGGTCGTACATCTGCCGGCGCTCGGCCCGCCACGGAACGTCGCCCAGCAGGCGCTCCAGCACCTCGTCGGCCCCGGCCACCCAGTCGCGGCGTACGTCGACCCACGCACCGCGGGTCAGCCGGTGGCGGACGGACGGCGCCAACGCCCCCAGACCCGGGGCCGGCGTCTCGAAGAGGGTCCCCTGGAAGTCCACCGAGCCAGGGTAGCACCGAGTCGAACAGGTGTTCGACCCGGTGACTGCGGAACGGTCGGAGGTGACACGTGGCCGCGGCGGTCCACGTGTTCAGGAAGTGTCCAGGCGTGCTGGCTAGCCTGGATCCAACGTCGCGCAGCAGCTCGTCAGAGGGGTGTGAGGTATGCGAACGTCCGGAGGCTCAGTGGGCCCGATCGGTGCCACGCTGCTCCTCGTCACGGCGGTCGCGGGAGCCCTGCTGGGGGTGCACGGCTGGTCCGATCGCCACTCGGGTCCACCCGCGGGAGCGCTCGGCGCCGTCAGCTCGCCGGCCTCGGGCGCGGCATCCGGCTCGCCCGGCCCGACCAACCCGACCAACCCGACCAGCCCGACCAGCCCGACCAGCCCGAGCACCGGCCGCTCGCCGGCGGCCGGGCCGCTGCTCGCCTCGCAGAGCTTCGCGTCGTACTCCTTCCAGGTCTGGCCCGGCACCCCCAGCGCCGCTGCGAAGGGTGCCATGACGGGGCTGTCGATCTCGGTCCGCAGGACCGGCTCGGGCATCTCGGTCACCGCCGGCGTCAGCGGGCACCCCGGGACTCCCCACGCGTACTCCGGCGGCGCCCGGGTGTACGTCGTCGAGGCCTCGATGGGTGACGAGGCGGGGAACTCGGACTACAACCTCGGAGACGACGGTGTCGTGGTCACCGACGCCCAGGGCAGGATCCTGCAGTGACGCGCGATCGTGCTGCGAGTCCGGCCAAAGCGTCGACCCGGGCGCGCCGTTCCGTCGACCAGGGGCCGAGCGCCCCGGAGGGCGTGGTCGGCTGGGCCGGGCAGCTGGCGGCGGAGTGGGCACCGACCGCAGGACGCGTCCTCCTGGGCCTGGTGCTGGCCTGGTTCGGCGGTCACGAGCTGGCCCAGCCGTCCCTGTGGACCGGATACGTTCCGTTCGTCTCGGGGTCGACGCTGCTCGTGCTCCTCGTGCTGGCGCACGGCTGGCTGCTGGTCATGCTGGCCGTGGCGATGTTCACGGGCATCGCGGTCAGGGCCGCTGCGGCCGTCGCCCTGCTCATGCTGCTCCAGATCGTGACCTCGCTGACGATGACGAGCGGGCCGTCGGACCTCGTCCTGCGCGACGTGGGCGTGCTGGGACTTGCGGCCTGTCTGACCGCGACCACGCGTCAGCGTCTGGTCCTCACCCGGTAGACCTGCCCGACGACCTCGGGGTCGGGCCCGGGTGGGGATGGGGGCAGACCCGGATGGTGGCTGCTTGGTCGGCGTTGGCAGGCTGACGGGTGTGGACGTGGCTGCCCGGATCCGAGACCTCACCAAGACCTACGGGTCCGGTGATGCGCTGGTCCGCGCCCTCGACGGGGTCACGCTCGACCTCGAGGCCGGACGGTTCACCGCGATCATGGGCCCGAGCGGCTCCGGCAAGTCCACGCTCATGCACTGCGCGGCGGCCCTCGACCGGCCCGACTCCGGCACCGTCCACATCGGCGACCAGGAGCTCTCGCGCCTCGGTGACCGGGCACTGACCCGGCTGCGGCGCGACCGGATCGGCTTCGTCTTCCAGGCCTACAACCTGATCCCGACGCTCACCGCCGAGGAGAACATCCGGCTGCCACAGGCGATCGCGCGCCGCAGGCCGGACCCCGCCTGGTACGACGAGGTGGTCGACACCGTGGGCCTGCGCGACCGGCTCACCCACCGCCCCAACCAGCTCTCCGGCGGCCAGCAGCAGCGGGTGGCCGTGGCCCGGGCGCTGGTCGGCCGCCCGGCGATCGTCTTCGCCGACGAGCCGACCGGCAACCTCGACAGCCACTCGGGTGCGGAGATCCTCGACCTCCTACGGCGCAGCGTCGACGACCACGACCAGACCGTGGTCATGGTCACCCACGACCCGAACGCGGCGGCGTACACCGATCGCGTCGTCTTCCTCTCCGACGGCCACGTCGTCGACGAGCTGCGCGACCCGGAGCGCGACCGGATCATCGCCCGGATGGCGGCCGCCGAGCCCGCACTCGAGCCGGGCGGCTGAGGTGTTCCGCGCGACCTGGAAGAGCCTGCTGGCGCGCAAGGTGCGGCTGCTCATGAGCGCGTTCGCGATCTCGCTCGGGGTGGCCTTCGTGGTCGGCTCCCTCGTCTTCTCCGCGCAGCTGAGTGCGGGGTTCAACCGGCTCTTCGCCTCCTCGGTCGGCGACGTGGTGGTGCGGCCGCAGGGCAGCACGACGCTCAACGGCGACCCGTCGACGCGGACCGTGCCGGCGTCCCTGGTCTCCAGGCTGGCGCGCGTCCCGGGCGCCGCTCGCGCGGACGGCAACGTCCAGGCGGTGGGCGTGTTCGTGGTCGGGAAGAACCACAAGGTCGTCGGAGGGCTCGGTGCGCCGACGTACGGCATCAGCTACTCCGACGCGCCGGCGGGGCACGGCGTGCCCGGGCTCACCCTGCTGTACGGACGACCGCCGCACGGCCCCCACGAGGTGGCCCTCGACGAGCGCACGGCGGGGACGGCCGGCTACTTCATCGGCGAGCAGGTGCCGATCGTCACCGCGACCCACAAGGCGGTGCTGACCGAGACGCTGGTCGGGCTGGTGGGCTACGCCGACAACACGTCCCTGGCCGGCGCGACCCTCACGGTCTTCGACGTGCCGACCGCGCAGAAGCTGTTCCTGCACGGCAAGGACGCGTTCACCACGATCTGGGTCACCGCCGACCACGGGGTGTCACAGTCGCAGCTGCGCGACAACGTGGCGCGTGTCCTGCCGCCCAAGGTCCGGGCGCTGACCGGCGACGACGCCGCCGACGACTCCGCCAGCCAGGTGCTGCGGGGAGTGAAGTTCCTGCGCACCTTCCTGCTGATCTTCGCCGGCGTCGCCCTCGTGGTCGGCGCCTACCTGATCGTCAACACCTTCTCCATCCTGGTCGCCCAGCGCAGTCGCGAGCTCGCGCTGCTGCGCGCGATCGGGGCATCGCGCCGGCAGGTGTCGCGCAGTGTGCTGCTGGAGGCGCTCGTGCTCGGGCTGCTCGGCTCCACCGTCGGGCTGGGTCTGGGCATGGGGCTGGCCTACGCGATCCGGTGGCTGATCGGGCTGATCGGGCTCGACCTGGGTGCCCAGCCGCTCTCCCTCACCGGCCAGGCCGTGCTGGTGGGCTACGCCACCGGCGTGACGGTCACCATGGTCGCGGCCTGGCTGCCGGCCCGTCGTACCGGGCGGATCATGCCCGTGCAGGCGCTCGGCGACGTGGTCGCGCTGCCGGAGTCGTCGATCCGCCGGAGGTTCGCCCTCGGGGTGGTGCTGGTCGCCGCCGGCACCGCGGCGACGCTCGCCGGCCTCTTCTCGTCCGTGCGCCACTCCGGCTACTGGGTGGGCGGAGGCATCCTCGGCGTGCTGCTCGGCGTCACCGCGGCCGCACCGATCCTGTGCCGGCCCCTGCTGGCAGCCGCGCGCTGGATGTACGCCGCTTTGTTCCGGGCGGTCGGCAACCTGGCCGCCCTGAACGCACTGCGCAACCCGCGTCGTACGACGGCCACGGCCTCCGCGCTGATGATCGGGCTGGCCCTCGCGTGCACCATGTCCATCATCGGCTCGTCGGCGAAGGCGAGCGTCGGCCGGACGATCGACGAGAACTTCATCGGCAGCTATGTCGTCGGCAGCGCCTTCGGCCAGCCGTTCTCGCCCCGGATCGCGCAGCGCATCGGGCGGGTGCACGGCGTCACCGAGGTCCTGCGCGAGCGGTTCGCCTTCATCGAGGCCGACGGCAAGCGCTCCTCGCTGACCGGCGTCCGGGCCTCGCAGCTGCACGACCTGGGCCTCGACGTCCAGCAGGGCGAGAGTGGGCTGGGCGGGCGGACCGTCCTGGTCAACGAGAAGTACGCTGCGAAGCACCACCTCTCCGTCGGCGACCGGGTGACGATCGGGAAGCTGCCGGTGGGGAACCGCGGCTTCCGGGTCGGCGGGATCTTCGCGGACACGCCGCTGGTCTTCGACTTCGTCACGTCGTTCCGCAACCTCGCCGCGGCCGGCTTCGCCGACAGCGACAACTTCCTGATCGTCTTCACCGCCCCGCACGCCGGCGACCTGCTGACCCGGCTGCAGCAGCAGGTCGCGAAGCTGCCGGTGGTCACGGTCCAGGACGAGCACCAGTTCGCGGAGCAGCAGCGCGCCCCGATCGACCAGCTCGTGCTGATGGTGGACGCCCTGCTCGGGCTGGCGTTGGTGATCGCCGTCCTCGGCATCGTGAACACCCTGGCGCTGTCGATCATCGAGCGCACCCGCGAGATCGGCCTGCTGCGCGCGATCGGGCTGGGACGCGGCCAGCTGCGTCTGATGGTGACCCTGGAGTCCGTGGTGATGGCGGTGCTCGGGGCCGTGCTCGGCGTCGCGCTGGGCATCTGCTTCGGCGTCGCGATGATGTACGCCGTGCGCGACCAGGGGCTGAACGTGATCGCGATCCCGTGGCGGCAGCTGACCGTGTTCTTGGGCCTCGCGGTCGTGATCGGGGTGCTCGCGGCGGTGCTCCCGGCGCGCCGGGCGGCGGGTCTCGACGTGCTCACGGCGATCTCCGCGACCTGACCGGCGATGCCGATCAGGTGTGGCCGACGGGGCCCGGCCGACGGATTCCGCGGTCTACGCCCCCATCTGCCCCTAGAATCCGGACGTGGATGACCTGCTCGTGCCGAGCGGTACGGCGCTCAAGCACGTCCAGGTGCGCGAGTACGTCCGGAGCCTGATCCAGGACCTGCCCGAGGGAGCACCGGCGCCGTCGGAGCGCGGCCTGATGCAGCACTTCGGCGTGGCCCGGATGACCGTGCGGCAGGCGATCGACGCCCTGGTGGCCGAGGGTCTGCTCGAGCGCGCGCCTGCGCGTGGCACCTTCGTCTGCAAGAACCCCCGCCCCATGACCCGGCCGCTGTCGTTCGCCGAGGACGCCCGCGCCCGCGGCTGGACCACCACCACGGAGACGCTGCAGTCGGGTCTCGGCCAGGCCGGACCCGGAGTCGCGAAGGCGCTCGGGATCACCCCCGGCGATGCGGTCATCCACTGGCGGCGCCTGCGACGCCTGGACGACGTACCGCTGTGCTACCAGGACGTGTATCTCAACGAGGTGCTGCTGCCGGGCTTCCTGCAGACCGGGCTCCCGGACAGCCTGTACTCGATGCTCGCGGCGCGCGGACTGCGGCCCACCGCGGCCGAGGACCAGCTGACTGCCGACCTCGCCGATCAGGCGGACGCCGAGCTGCTCGACCTCGCCGTCGGTGATGCCGTGCTGCGCCACTCGCGGCGGGCGGTCGTCGGCGAGGTCGTGATCGAGGTGTCGCGCTCGGTCTACGCCGGCTCGCGCTACACCTGGTGGCTCCCGCTCACCGTCACTCCGTGACCTCGCCGAGGCGACCCAGCGGGCCGATCGTCCGGCCGGACTCCTCGCACACCCACTGCGGCGAGGGCCCGCCGATGTCGGGCTCGATGTAGAGCGAGTGCTCGGGGACCTCGGGGTCGCAGGTCAGGCACAGCGGCCAGCGGCCGACCTGCTCGAACAGCGCGTCCTGCACGTCCTGGGCGACCAGCCCGGCGACGTACACCTCTCCCTCCGGCCACTGCTCGGCCCACCAGCCGCGGGTGGCGCACGCGTCCTCGAGCGCGTCGACGGCGGCCGGCGTCGCCCGGTGGCGCGCCACCAGGTCGGCGAGCACGAGTGCCCGGGCCGCCAGCAGCAAGGTGTCGTCCACACCCCGATTGTGCCCCCGTCCGGGTGGTCCCCCGGTCGGGTCGGTCGGAATCGTGCGTCGCAACGGGTCGCGAGGGGCCACGATCCTGCCCACCTCCACATCTAGGATCGTCGGCATGTCGGCGTCGGGCGTGGTGCTGGAGGTCGCGGTCTCCGACCCGCGCGACGTCCCCGGTGCGGCCGAGGGCGGCGCCGACCGGCTCCACGTCGTCGTCCCCGGCCCGAGCTGTGGGCTGTCCCCCGAGCCGGCCCTGGTGAGTGCGATCGGCCGCGAGAGCGAGCTCCCGATGTTCGTCCTGCTCCGGCTGAACGACACGTGGAGCACCACGGGCGGCGAGTTCGCACGTCTGGTCGGCCTGGCGGACGACTACGTCGCGTGCGGTGCCACGGGTGTCGCCTTCGGCTTCCTCGACGCCGACCTCGAGATCGACACCGAGACCTGCTCGATGCTGCTCGGACGCCTGCCCCCGGTGCCCTGGACCTTCACCCGCGCCATCGACTCCTCGCTCGACCCCCGACGCTCGTGGCGGCGGCTGCGCGAGCTGCCCCGCCTGGTGGCGGTGCGCTCGGCCGGCTCGCCACAGGGCATGTCCGTCGGGTACGACGACCTCCTCGCGTCCGTCACCCCCGAGACCGCGCCGCTGCTGATGCCCGGCGGCGGGCTGGCGCCCGAGCACGTGCCCTGGCTGCTCAAGGCGGGTGTCCGCCAGCTCCACCTGGACACCCAGGTGCGGCCCGGGGGCTCCGCCAAGGCCTACGTCGACGCGACGTACGTGCGCTCCTGGCGGCTGATGGTGGACGGCGCCCTCCGGTGATCCTGATCGACCCACCCAACGCCGCGGGCCACGGCCGGCTCTGGTCCCACCTGACCAGCGACGCGTCGTACGACGAGCTGCATGCGTTCGCACGCGTGGTGGGCCTGCCGGAGCGGGGCTTCGACCGGGACCACTACGACGTCCCGGCCGAGTGGTACGACGACGTGGTCGCCGCCGGGGCGACCCCGGTGACCTCGCGCGAGCTGATCGTGCGGCTGCGGGCCGCCGGGCTGCGGCGGCGCAAGAGGTCAGGCAGCCCGGCGCAGGCGGAGTGATGCGGGGACGCGAGAACAAGGACGCGACCACCGACCGCTGGTCGCGCTCGGACTGGTGGGGCGTCGTGCTCGACGCCCCCGACGGCTCCGCGCTGCTGCACTTCTACGCCGCGCTGCTCGACAAGCCGATCCACAACGTCGACGAGAGCGGCGGCTCCCTGGACTTCGGTGAGGGAGTCGCCTACCTCGCCGTGCAGACCAACCCCGACTACGTGCGCCCCGTGTGGCCGGCCCCAGCGGGTGCCCAGCAGATGATGGTGCACCTCGACTTCGAGGTCAGCGATCTCGCGGCGTCCGTCGCGCACGCCCTGGATCTGGGGGCGACGCTGGCCGAGTTCCAGCCGCAGGACGACGTACGCGTGCTGCTCGACCCCGCCGGGCACCCGTTCTGCCTGTATGCGTGAGGGGATGCCGCCGGGGGGTCACACGATGAAGCCGTTCGCGAACGAGCGACGGTCAGAGGCCCTCGAGCTCGGCCGCCAGGTTGGCCCGGGCGGCGGGCTCCCAGCGCTCGCGGGCGTACGCCGTGTGGAAGAGCCGGTCGCGGCCGGCCAGGTCGCGCAGCACCGCCGCGCGGCCGGCGGCGAAGTCGCGGTCGGACACGTGGGCTTGGTCGCTGCGCACCCCGGCGACGTAGGCGTGGTAGCGCGGCCGGTCCGAGGCCAGGATCGCGAGATCGGCGTCGCAGAGCGCCTGCCCGCCCGGGTCGTCTGCGGCCGGCTCGTGGGTCTCGGTGAGCCGCACCAGCCGGGCGACCTCGGCGGGGTACGACGTGGCCGCCAGCGCCTCCTCGGCCCAGACGGCGCTGCGCTCCTCGGCGTCCCGCTCGCCGTCGTAGACCGCGTCGTGGAACCACGCCGCCAGCCGCGTCACGGTCGGGTCGAACCTGACGCCGGCGCCGGCCAGCTCGTCGAGCCGGTCGAGCACCTCGGCGAGGTGCCGGGCGTCGTGGTAGCCGCGCCGCGGATCGGCGTACGCCGCGAGCAGGGCGTCGCGGGTCTCGAGGTGGTCGGCCAGCGGCCAGCGGCCCGCCAGGTCGTCGGTCGTCACGTGCCGGTCGCGCC
>JBAUWD010000346.1:0-3078 GCA_049583575.1 Nocardioides sp. | reverse complement strand
GTCTCAGCCGGTGCGGAGCTCGGCACCGACCGTGTGCAGGTGGCTGATGGCCGCGACGTACGAGGCGATCGCGCCGACCTCGAGGTACGGGATGCCGCGGTCGCGGCAGAACTTCTGTACGACGGGTTGGGCGCGCCGCAAGTTGGCGCGCGGCATGCTCGGGAAGAGGTGGTGCTCGATCTGGTAGTTCAACCCACCGAGGGCGGTGTCGATGAACGGGCCACCGCGGATGTTGCGCGACGTGAGCACCTGCCGCAGCAGCGGGTCAGCCGCCTGGTCGGCGTCGAGCATGGGCATGCCCTTGTGGTTGGGGGCGAAGGAACAGCCCAGGTAGAGCCCCTGGATGCCCTTGTGGACGGCCGCGAAGAGCAGCGCCTGGGGCCAGGTGAGCGTCGTCACGAGAAGCAGGACGTAGAGCGCGAAGTGGGTGACCATCAGCGCCGCCTCGGGCACGCGCTGGCGCAGCCCTGCCTTGAACAGCTCGCGTGCGCTGGCGACGTGGAGGTTGACGGCCTCACCGAGCAGGAACGGGAAGAAGAGCAGTGCCTGGTGCCGGGTCGTCCAGCCCGCCAGGCCGCGGCGACCGAGCGCCTGGTCCGCGTCGAAGACCAGGGCACCGGCCCGCACGTCGGGGTCGCTCTCGAGGTCGTTGGGGTGGGCGTGGTGGGCGTTGTGCTTGCTGACCCACCAGCCGAAGCTCATGCCGCCCATGAGGTTGCCGTCCACGAGCCCGAGGATCCGCATCCGGGTCGCGTTCCTGGTCACCTGCAGGTGCCCGACGTCGTGGCCGAGGAATCCCATCTGGGTCGCGACCACCCCGAAGACGGGGGCGAGCAGCAGGAGCCACCAGGAGTGGTCGAACGCCACCATCGTCGCCACGACGGCTGCGAGTGCCGCGAAGACGACGGCGAAGTGGCCGGCGTACGACAACGGCCGGCTACGGAGCAGGCCGAGCGTACGGATCTCCGCGGTCAGCTCGCCGTACCCTCCGCCCTGGGTGCGAACGGGTGCGGTGGGCACGGTGTGGGTCATCTGCCGTCTTTCGTGGAAAGGGTGGGGTCGGAGGCGTCGCCGGGCGCGCCGCCCAGCTCCGGCCCGGAAGGGGTCAGGAGTCGCCTTGCGCGGGGGATCCGCAGCAGACGTCACTGCGTCGAGGACGTCGCCGGGCGGTCCGGCAGGACCGGCCGTGGCGCGAGTCGGGGAGAGAGAGCTCGAGTGGCCATGAGCCACCGCCTTTGGTCGCTGCCTTCGTCAGGATCCGTGGACCGGCCAGGCCAGGGTCCGGGGCCGAGGAGCGTGATCTGACGATCGCAGTCTGGTCTGAGACTACCGCGCCGTACCTCATGTCGTGCGATTCCCGGGCGCGGACCCGGGCTCACCGTAGGTTGGCGTCGTGGAGGTCTCCGAGGCGATCGCCCCGCTCGAGCCCGGGTACGACGCCCTCCTGGCCGTGGTCGTCCGGACGGTCGAGGACGACGACCGCGTCCGCGCCCTGTGGTTGGGCGGCTCGGTGGGTCGCGGCGTGGCCGACGCCGGCAGCGACCTCGACCTGGTGCTGACGGTGCGCGAGGTCGCGCCGTTCACCGACGCGCGGATCTGGGACCCGCTCGACCCGGTGATCACGACTCCGATCCCCGGGATGCCCGGGTGCTTCGCGTTCACCACCCGCGCCGGGCTGCGCGTCGACATCGTGCTGGAGACGCTCGACGACCTCACGAGCTCGACGTACACGCGTCGGGTGCGAGTGCTGGACCGCGACGGGCTCGAGCCTCCGGCCCGGGTCGAGGACACACGCGGTCCGGATGTCGGCCGGATGCAGGCGATCGTCACCGAGCTCATGCGGCAGTCCGCGATCTTCCCGGCCGCCGTGGTCGCGCGCGAGGACTGGCTGCTCGGCCAGGCGGCGGTGTCGAGCTACCAACGGATGCTCTACGACCTGCTCGTCGAGTCGAACCAGCCGCTGCCGGTGATGGGGGTCAAGCAGTGGAGCAGCCGGCTCACGCCCGAGCAGCGCGAGGTGCTGCGGTCGCTGCCGGCACCGAGCGCCGACCGCGACCCGGTCGTCGCGGCGATGCTGGCCGTGCGACGTGCGATCAGGAGCCACGGCCGAGCCGCCCTGGAGTCGGTCGGAGGCACCTGGCCCACCGAGGTCGACGACGCGATGGCGGCGTACTGGCAGCGCCACGGCCTCTGACGCGCCGACACACGTTGCCCGCCTCGGAGGCGGTTCGACCGCCACACGTCAGGTGATCGTCATGCCCCCGTCGACGGGAAGGGTCTGGCCGGTGATGTAGCCGGCGGCGTCCGAGGCCAGGAAGACCACCGTCGCGGCGAGCTCGGCGCCCTCGCCCTTGCGGCCGGCGGGGATGCGCATGCCCATCAGGTCGAGATAGCCCTCGGGGTACTGGTCGGTCATCTCCGACTCGAAGAAGCCGGGAGCGACCGCGTTGACGCGGATCCCCTTGCGACCTGTCCACTGCTGGGCGAGGTCGCGGGTGAGCCCGATCAGACCGGCCTTGGACGCGGAGTACGCCGCCTGGGGCAGCCCGCCGGTCGTGAGACCGAGCACCGACGAGACGTTGATGATCGACGAGCCCGGCTGCATCACGCGCCCGCAGGCCTGGGCCATCCAGTAGCAGCCGTTCAGGTTGACGTCGATGACGGACCGGAACTGGCCGGGCGTCTCGTGGGTCGCGGGGACGGCCGTCCCGATCCCTGCGTTGTTGACCAGGATGTCGACCCGGCCGAACGCGTCCATGGCCGCCTCGACGAGCGCCGTACACGCGTCGGGGTCGGAAACGTCGGTGGCGACGGTGACCGCACGCCGGCCGGTGGCGCGCACGAGCTCGGCGGTGGACTCGAGCCGGTCGGCCCGGCGGGCGCCGAGGGCCACGTCGGCCCCCGCCTCCGCGAGGCCCTGGGCGAAGGCGACGCCGAGCCCGGACGACGCACCGGTCACGATCGCCACGCGCCCGTCCAGTCGGAAGAGGTCGAGGGAGGTCATGGCCGCATCGTAGGGGTCATCCCCACGTCGCCGACGCCGCGCTCCGCGAGCCGGCGGGCGGGCGGCGCATCACC
>JBAUWD010000345.1:0-4158 GCA_049583575.1 Nocardioides sp. | reverse complement strand
GCCGGGCGCGCCGCGGGGTCGGCCGAGCGGACCGCCAGGGAGCCCCTCGACGTCACGCGACTCCTCCAGCGGGTGCTCCCGGCTCTGATGTTCGCCGCCCTGCTGGTGGTGTTCGTCCGGCTCAGCGCCGTACCGCTCGACAACACCGACACGTACTTCCACCTGCGCTTCGGTGAGGAGTTCCTGCACCACTGGTCGCTGCGCCACCCGGGCTCGGTCAGCACGTTCGCGACGGCCCACTGGGTGCCCACGCAGTGGCTGCCCGAGATCGTGATGGCGAAGTTCGGCGACTGGTTCGGGCTGGCCGGCGTCGCCTGGCTCTCGGGCGTGCAGCAGCTGGGGCTGGTGGCCGCGCTGTACGTCGTGGCCCGCCGCTGGGCCGACCCGCTCGTCGTCGTCCTCGTGCTGATCCCCACGCTGGCCGCGTGCTCCATCGGGCTCTCGATGCGGCCCCAGGTGCTCAGCTACATCCTCGCAGCCGTCTTCGTCGGCGCGTGGCTCAAGACACGGGACGACGGACGCCCCCGCTGGTGGCTGGTCCCGCTGACCTGGCTCTGGGCGATGCTGCACGGCATGTGGCCCATCGGCATCGGGCTCGGCGTGGTCGGTGTGGCGGGTCTCGCGCTCGACCGTCGGCTCGGCCGCCGGGAGCTCGTGCGGGTCGCGCTGGTGCCCATCGGCTCGGCGGTCGTGGGTGCACTCACCCCCGTCGGGCCCGCCCTCTACGGAGCGGTGCTCGGTGTGGGCAGCCGGTCGAGGTTCTTCTCGGAGTGGAAGTCGCCGGACTACACAGCGGTCCCGGCCTGCATGGCCCTGGCGCTGCTGCTCGCCGTCGTGGCGGTCCTGTTCCTCCGCTCACCGCGGCGCACCTGGACCGAGACCCTCTTCTTCCTGACGGCGGGTGCCTGCGCACTCTGGTCCTACCGGACCGTGCCGGTGGCGGCGGTCGTGCTCATGCCGCTGATGGCGCGGGCGATCCAGGGCCGCGTGCCCGGGGCCCCGCTCCCGGTCCGCCGGGCCGAGCTCTGGAGTGTCGCCGGGGGCTGCGCCACCGCCCTGGCGGTGCTCGCGATCGCCGTACCTCGGACCTCCGACGAGCCGTTCGCGCAGCCGTCGTGGGTCGACCCGGCGCTGTCGTCGCTCCCGGCGGGCACCAAGGTCGTCAGCGACTGGGACTACGGCGGCTACCTGATGTGGCGGTTCCCCCAGCTCGACCTGCTCGCGCACGGGTACGGCGACACGTTCACGATCGCCGAGCTGCAGCGCAACACCGACATCATCGAGGTCGCCCCGAACTGGGACACCGAGCTGAAGGCCACCGGCGTCACCGTGGCCGTGCTCAAGCCGAAGACCCCCCTGGCCTACGCCCTGGAGCACGACACCCAGCCGTGGACGGTCGTCCACCGCTCCACCTCGATGGAGATGCTGACCGCTCCTCCCGGCTGGACGTCGTAGCGACGCGTCAGTCCGTGCGAGCGGCGCTCAGCGTGATCGTGGCGAACACGAGGCAGCTCGCCAGGCTCAGCACACCCACGACGACGTCGGACGGGTGGGTCCAGCCCGAGTGCAGGGTCGACACACTGCGCCCGAGCTCCATCCGCATCACGTGGACGACGCTGGCCACCTGGCACACGGTCAGGCAGCCCAGGCAGGCCAGCATCAGGAGGAGCTGCCCGCGCGGCGCGAAGCGGCGGTCGTCCAGGATCAGTCCGCACACAGGAAGAACGCCGATCACGAAGGGCAGCTCGTAGCGTCCCTGCCAGACGGCACCGACGCTGGGCATGAACGCGGCCGCGACGACCAGCGGCAGCACGGGGACGGCGACCACGATCCAGCGGAGCCGACGGGCCTGGAGACGGCCGGCCACGTCTCGGCAGGCGAGCGCGGTCACCAGCCCGATCACGAACAGCGCCAGCGGGTAGATCCACTGCGGGGCCGGCTGGTCCTTGTAGGGGAAGGCCCCGATCATCTGCAGCATCCACAACGGCACGTCGAGGATCAGCTTCAGGTCCGGGTTCTGGCCGCCACCCTGCGGGGGCGCACCGGGTGGGGTCCGGTAGTGGTGACTGATCACCAGCCACACCGCCCACCAGCACGTCGCGAGCGCCACCAGCGCGGAGCCCGCGGCCAGCTCCCGCCAGCGGCGGACGATCAGTGCCCACACCGGGCCCCATCCGTGCAGGGCGAGCACGCTCAGCACGATGCACACGATCCACAGCGGGCCGAGGAAGCGCATGAACGCGAGCGGGACGGCTGCGGCCACCCCCAGGCCGAGCACCACACGCTCGGTGCGGGGCGCGAGTGGCCGGCGGACGAGTGCCAGCAGACACGCCCACAGGACGAACCCGAGGCACATCTCCGGGCCGTTCGGGGACGCCACCACGGTGCTGTAGACGACCTCGGGAGTCAGCGCGGCCACGACACCGAGCGTGGCCCATCGCCCGGACCCGGCCAGGGACAGCACACCGGCACCGACCGCCAGCAGTACGGCGGTCATCAGGGCCGTCGCGACGCGCATCGCATAGAGCGAGGTGGCGCCGTGGAACGGCTTGGCCGCCGTCCCGACCACCCAGTAGTACGTCGGGTCGTAGCCGCCCGCCGCGGTCGCGATCCGCACCTGGCCGTCCTTCTCGGCGACGGGCCGGCAGTTGTCGGGACCTGTGTAGGCGAGCGACGCGCACTGGGCGGTCGCCGCGGCCTGCAGCTGGGCGGGCACCCACACGAGCAGCCCTCGGCCGTTGCGGGCGGCCTCATGGAGATGCCACTGCCCCTCGGCGACGCCGGCCGCCCGGAACGCGTGGTCGAACTCGTCGGCACCTCGGAACGGCGGGAGTGCGAAGATCCACGCGGCCTGACCGAGCAGGACCCCGACGAGCACGAGCAGCGCCCTGCGCACGACCGGGCTCACGAAGGGGCGTTCCCCGGCTCGGACGAGGGATCCTCGTGCTCGTGGCCGGCGTTCTCCGACCGAGCCTCCTGGATCGCCAGCGCGCGGGTGAGGACGACGTACTTGCGCTCCAGCGCGGCGAGCCGCCGGAAGAGGATGACCGAGACGAGCATGAACGTCACCACGAGCACGTAGAGCAGGAGGTCGGCCCCGCGGCCGACGCCGAGCTTGTGGGCGATCCACGTCGTCGACCCGGGGAACAGCACGCCGAGGGCCGCGGCGACGAGGATCGCCACGACGTATCCGCGCCACAGCACCCGGTGCATCGCCCGGGTGCTGCCGCGGAGCGCGAACAGTCCGACGACGGCGATCGCGGCGAGCAGGACGATCTTGATCAGTGGCTGGGTCATCCGAACCACCGGACCATCCGGGTCCAGTAGGGCAGCACGACCGACTGGTAGCGCTCTCCGTCACCCACCGTGGCCAGGGCGACGCGCAGCGGCCACCGGACCGCGCGGTGCGGCAGGGTCATCAGCCGGCGGATGGCGAGCACGTCGGGCTCGGCGGGGAGCCGGGCGAGCGGCTCGCCGTCGCCGGTACGGACGCCGGCGAAGTAGAGGTCGAACGTCGTCGGCTGGTACCAGGACTGGTGAGCTGCGAAGTCCTCGTCGAGGGGGAGGTCGTCGAAGTCGGCGGCGGTGACGTTGCGGTAGTAGTCGTGTCCCTCGGCCTGGCTGCCGGGCGAGTCGGTCACCAGCGTGCGCCGGGTGCCGTGCTCGGGACGCCCGCGCGAAGCACAGGTGAACGCGACGAGCCCGCCGGGCCGCGTCAGGCGCACCATGTTGGCGAAGGTCTCGTGGAAGTGCGGGTCGTGCTCGAAGCACTCACCGGACAGGACGGCGTCGTACGAGCCGTCGGGCTCCGCCACCTCGTGCCCGTAGACCACCCGGTCCACCCCGGGGCCGGGCACCAGGTCGACGCCGACGTAGTCGGCGGCGTGGGCGAAGAGGCTGCGCATCGACCCGTTGACGTCGTAGGAGCCGATCTCGAGGATCCGCGCGCCGTCGAGGAGCGTCGGGTTGGCCACGGCGACAGCCGAGAAGAACGCGAGCTGTTCGGCGTGGCTCATGGGTCGCCATGATGCCGTGGTGCGCAGGGCCTGTCCCGGGAACCGCACCGGCGAGCCACCGAGCAGTTCGGCTCACCTGCGCAGGTCTCGGGCGAGCATCCGGCCGGCCGCCCGACCCTGCCCGAGCCGGCCGCGCATCACC
>JBAUWD010000344.1:0-10819 GCA_049583575.1 Nocardioides sp. | reverse complement strand
TCGCCGGCCTGCGCGCCGCCGTGGACCCCGACCTCGCGGCGACCGCCACCTGACCGGTCTCGGCGGGCTCGCCGCCGCGAGGCGACGCCGACGACCCCGTCCCGGGTGCATGCTGGGGCGGGATCGTGCTGATCGGGCAGCCTCGGCCGTGGAGGAGGAGCACCGATGGTCACACGTCTCGTCGTCTGCTGTGACGGCACCTGGAACACCCCCGACCAGAGGGCCGGCGGCGTCCCGCGACCGACCAACGTCACCAAGCTGGCCCTGTCCATCACTCCGGTCGACCCGGAGGGCACCCGGCAGGTCGTCTACTACCACCAGGGGGTGGGCACCAGCCGCTGGGACCACATCCGAGGCGGCGCGTTCGGCTCCGGCCTGTCCGCCAACGTCCGCGACGCCTATCACTTCCTGATCGACAACTACGAGGACGGCGACGAGCTCTGGTTCTTCGGGTTCAGCCGCGGCGCGTTCACCGCCCGCAGCGTGGCCGGGCTGGTTCGCAACTGCGGGGTGCTCAGGAGGCACGACCTGGACCGCCTGGACGAGGCCTACGCGCTCTATCGCGCGAGGGCGGAGAGTCCGCGCGGTACGGCGTCCACGCTGTTCCGCCATGCCTACTCCTACGAGCCCCGGGTCAAGTTCATCGGGGTGTGGGACACGGTGGGCGCGCTCGGCATCCCGGTCCCGACCACCCGTGCCCTCCAGCGCGTCGTGGCCGCCTTCAACCACCGCTGGGCCTTCCACGACACCGACCTGTCGACGCACGTCGAGGGCGCGTTCCACGCCCTCGCGATCGACGAGCAGCGCAAGGCGTTCCTGCCGACGCTGTGGACACAGCAGCCGAACGCCGGCAGCCAGGTGCTCGAGCAGGTGTGGTTCGCCGGGGTGCACTCCGACGTCGGCGGCGGATACAGGGGTGCCGAGAGCGGACTGTCGGACGTCGCCCTGCTGTGGATGATGGAGAAGGCCCGCGGTTTCGGTCTCGACGTCACGCCGCCACCGGTCGTCACGGGGCAGCCGAGGGACGTCAGCCCCGGAGAGAGCGCCGAGGTGGAGGTGAACCCGAACCCCATGCTCCGCCTCCACGTGTCCCGGAAGAGCTTCTACCGCCTGTTCCGGGCGGTCTCCCGGCCGATAGGCGCGAGCCCGACCGGGCGCGAGCTACTCTCGTCCTCCGCGTTCGACCGGCACGAGAAGGACCCCGAGGGCTACCGCCCCGCCAACCTGGTGACCTACCTCGACCGCCCCGGCGGCCCCGACATCGCCGAGGTGTGACCCGGGCCCCGCCGGCTCACACGATCGGCGTCAGCAACGTCCTCGTCGTCATCCCGACGGTGTCCGCCAGGCCGTCGAGGAACCGGTCGCGGAGCGGCCCCACGTCTCGGAGGGTCCACAGCGTCTCCGCGGTGACCCACGCGACGTCGCGGGCCTTGTCGATGCTCCAACAGCTGATCAGGTGGGCGACCTGTCGCAACGCGTCGTCCGCCTCCCGGCCGACCTGGTCGAGGAACGAGCGGCGGATCTCGGACTCGACCTGGGCGAGGACACCGTTGACCGTCTCGTAGTCCGCGTGGACCGCGCCCGGATCCAGGCTCCGGGCCCGGCAGGTGTCGACCACGGCGACCGGGAGGTCGTGCTCGATGTGCGTGTTCATGCCGGCCAGGGCGTACTGCACGGGAGCACGACCCGCGGCGCGGAGCTCGAACAGCGGTCTCCAGGCCGTCGGGACGGCGCCGCCGGCCGCCGCTGCGTCGTACGCCGTCAGCCAGAGGCCGGCGAAGCGCACGTCGAGGTCGGCCATCGCGACCGGGTCGTGGAACGTCGTCGCGGCACTTCCTCCCGGCGTCGCCAGGATCGCTGCGATCCGCTCGGTGACGGTGAGGTACATCCGGTTGAAGACCGCCACGCCGTCGGTGGCGGAGAGCTGGGCGTCGACCTCCCGCATCCGCGCGAGAACACCGTCGACCGTGGTGGGCAGGCTCATGCTGCGAGTATCCAGCCTCGGAGATTGCTCCGGACCCTGCGGCCGGACAGACTCCAGGAATGGCGAACCCGGTGCCCGAGACCATCCCGGGCCTGCTGACCGCCGCCATCGAGAGGGACGCCGACGCGACCTGGCTGCGCTCCGACGAGGGCACGCTGACCTTCGGCGCCGCCGGCGGCGCGGTGGCCGGGCTGGCGGGACGGCTCCGTGATCGCGGAGTGGGCCGTGGTGACCTGGTCCTGGTCACCGCGCGCACCACACCGCCGTACGTCCTGTGCTGGCTGGCGCTGGCATCGCTCGGTGCCGTGACCGTGCCCACGGATCCCGGCGGCACCCGCGACGAGCTCAGAGGTCTCCTGCGCCAGGTGGTCCCCCGGGCGGTCGTCACCGACGCGGCCGCGCGGTCGCTCGTCGTCGAGGCACGCGGAGAGCTCGGGGTCGTCCTGCTCGACCTCGACGAGCTGCTCGGTGACGGGGCCGCGGGCGCTCCCACCGCCGAGCCGGAGGTCACGGTGGGGCCCGACGACCTGGCCGTCCTGATCCCCACCTCCGGCACCACGGGTCGGTCCAAGCTCGTCATGCAGACGCACCGCGCCTACGCGATGGCCGGCGTCGGCTTCCCGTACTGGATGGAGCTGACGGCCGACGACCGGCTGATGACGTCGCTGCCGCTGTTCCACATCAACGCGCCCGCGTACTCCGTCCTCGGCTCGCTCGCCGCAGGTGCCGGGCTGGTCCTGCTGCCCCGCTTCTCGGCCAGCGGGTTCCTCGACTCCGCCCGCCGCCACGGCGCGACCGAGTTCAACGCGATCGGGGCCATGCTCGAGATCCTGATGCGTCTGCCGGTCCGGCCCGACGACGCCGCGACCGACCTGCGGCTCTGCTACACGGGTCCGTCGCCGGCGCGGGAGTGGCAGGAGGCGTTCGAGGCGCGGTTCGGACTGCGGGTCGTCTGCGGCTATGCGATGTCGGAGTCTCCGTACGGCCTGATCTGGCGGCACGGCGAGCGGCCCTTCGGCACGCTCGGCTCGCCGCGCCAGCACCCGACGCTCGGCACGGTCAACGAGGCCCGGGTGGTCGACGACGAGGGCCGCGACGTACCGACGGGGGAGGTCGGCGAGCTGCTGCTGCGCAACCCGACCGTGACGCCGGGGTACTGGCAGATGCCCGAGCAGACAGCGGCCGCCGTGGTCGACGGCTGGCTGCACACGGGCGACCTGGTCACGGCCGCCGTCGACGGCACCTACACCTTCGTCTCTCGGGTGAAGGAGGTGATCCGGCGTCGTGGCCTCAACCTGTCACCGGCCGAGGTCGAGGAGACGATCGCCGCGCATCCCGACGTGCTCGAGGCGGCCGTGGTCGCGGTGCCCTCGGAGCTCACCGAGGACGAGGTCAAGGCGTTCGTCGTGGCGAACCCCGGCCACAACCTCGACTTCGCAGAGCTCCGGGCCTGGACCGCCGCACGGCTCTCGGCGTTCAAGGTGCCGAGGTTCTGGCAGGTCCTGGACGCCCTGCCGCGCACCCCGACGTCGCGGGTGGCCAAGCACCGGCTGCCCGCCGGCCACCCGACCGACGAGTACGACGCCGAAGCCGATGCCTAGCTGCCTAGATGCTGAAGAACAGGTTGAGGAACCGGTCGGCGAGAGCGACGTCTCCCCGGACCGTGCCGCCGTTGGTCCGGCCGAAGGCCCGCAGCACGAGACTCGCCGCGTCGAACTCCAGGTACGCCGGCAGGCTCTCGATCTCGCCGGTCTCGTAGGTGAGACCCTCGCCGCTGACCGAGACGCGATAGTCACCGGCGTTCTGGCCGCTGACCCGTACCCCGATCGTGAACGGCTCGGTCACCGTCTCGGCACGGACGGTCCCCTGCCAGATCGCGAACATGAACGGCACCAACAGGTCCGCCGCCTCGCCGGAGAGGGCGTGGCCGCGGCCACTGGTCTCGCGGATGTCCCACGAGTGCACGGCGTAGTCCATGAGCTGACCGGCGGCGTAGAAGAACGCCGGCACCGGACCCATGTACGCGTGGGTCACCATCAGGCCGGTCCAGTCCTCCGGACCGAGGGCCTCCAGGAGCCTCTGCATCTTCTCGAAGTCGACGCGCAGCCGCTCCATCAGCTCGGCCTGCGGCACCCCGCGGAACGAGGTGGCGCCCTCGTTCGCCAGCTGCGCCATCACCGCCAGGCCGTGCGGCTCCGGCACGTCGCCGGTGCCCCGGGCCGCGTCGAAGGCACGGAAGTAGCCCTCGGTCGTGTCGATCAGATGGCCGACGACGTCGCGGGTCGACCAGTCGGCGCACGCGGTCGGGGACTCCCAGGTCTCCGGGCGTCCGGCCAGGGCGAACATCCGCTCCGCCTCGTCCCGGACCACCCGCAGGATCGTCGCCTTGCCGTCGTACGTCATCGCGTTCCACTCACTCATGCCCAACACCTCTCTCGATGGCTGCGTAGCGCGCACGTGGTTGAGACGACAACTACCCACTATTCACCCTCGAGCGAGCCGGGGGAAGGCACAGATCGGGGCTCGGTAGCCTTCGGCCATGGCGGCGGACGGAAACACCAGGGCTGTGGTGGCCGCCCTGTTGGCCAACACGGGCATCGCGCTGACCAAGCTCCTCGCGTTCCTCCTGACCGGCATCAGCTCGATGCTGGCCGAGGCGATCCACTCGCTGGCCGACTCCGGCAACCAGGGACTGCTGCTGCTCGGCGGCCGGAAGGCACAGCGTGACCCGACCGAGGAGCATCCGTTCGGCTATGGCCGCGAGCGCTACGTCTACGCCTTCGTGGTCTCGATCGTGCTCTTCTCCGTGGGCGGACTCTTCGCGCTCTACGAGGGCTACCACAAGTTCCACGAGATCCGCTCCGGTCATGACGCGGACCCGGGACGGTGGTGGTGGGTCCCGCTCGTGGTCCTGGGCATCGCCATCGTCCTGGAGGGCCTGTCGTTCCGTACCGCGGTGGCCGAGACCGACCACGTCCGGGGCGACGCGTCGTACGCCGAGTTCGTCAGGCGCGCCAAGGAGCCCGAGCTGCCGGTGATCCTGCTCGAGGACCTCGCCGCGCTCCTCGGGCTGACCCTCGCCTTCCTCGCGGTCTCGCTGTCACTGCTGACGGGCAACTACTACTTCGACGCTGCGGGCACCTCGATGATCGGCCTCCTGCTGGTCACCGTGGCCGTCATCCTCGGCCTCGAGACGAAGAGCCTCCTGCTCGGCGAGTCTGCGTCACCCGAGGCGCGAGGGCGGATCGTCGCGGCCCTCGACGCCACGCCCGGGGTGGTGCGGCTGATCCACATGAAGACGCTGCACCTCGGGCCCGAGGAGCTCCTCGTGGCCGCGAAGATCGCCGTCGACGAGGGCAGCACCGCCGAGCAGGTCGCCGCCATGATCGACGCGGCCGAGAGCAGCATCCGGGCGGCCGAGCCCACCGCGAGGTCGATCTACCTGGAGCCGGACATCTTCCGTGCCGACCACGAGCCGGCGCGGCGCACCACGCCGTCGTCGGGCTCCCACTGACGAGGCACCGAGCGTGCGCCGGGCCTCCTCTCACTGTCCGGAGAGCCGGTTGGGATGGCCCATGACGGTCGACAGCGCCCGCAGCAGCCCGAGCCAGCCGGTGAACGGCGACGCGCCCGTCGGCCCGCCTCCGTCCTCGCCCCCGATCCGCTCGAGATGTCCGGACGGCGGCTCGACCTCGTCCAGCACGATGCGGATCTCCATGGCTCGACTCTCGGGGAGCACGCCGACGAGTACATCGGCCACCTGGCGGATGTCTGCGCCGTAGGCACGCCTCACCATGGACTCCGACGCGTCACTCCGGGCGCGTCGAGGCGGAGGTGCGGTGAGCGACGAGCAGGCGGTGGTGATCGCCGGAGGCGGTCCGACAGGGTTGATGCTGGCGGGCGAGCTGGCGCTGGCGGGGGTCGACGTGGCAGTCGTCGAGCGGCGCGAGAGCCAGGAGCTCCCCGGCTCGCGTGCCGGCGGTCTGCACGCCCGCACGATCGAGGTGCTCGACCAGCGCGGGATCGCCGATCGGTTCCTGGCCGAGGGCCAGGTCGCCCAGGTCGCCGGCTTCGCGATGATCCCGTTGACATCGGCGACTTCCCCACCCGGCACAACCACGGGCTGGGGCTGTGGCAGAACCACATCGAGCGCATCCTCGCCGACTGGGTCGGCGAGCTCGGGGTGACGGTCCACCGCGGGCTCGAGGTGACCGGCCTCGCGCAGGACGACGCCGGCGTCGACGTCGCGCTCTCCGACGGCCGGTCGCTGCGGGCGGCCCACCTCGTCGGGTGCGACGGCGGCCGCAGCCTGGTCCGCAAGGCCGCAGGGGTCGACTTCCCGGGCTGGGGGCCCACGACGAGCTCCTTGATCGCGGAGGCCGAGCTGACCGAGGAGCCGGAGCTCGGCATCCACCGGGACGCGCGGGGCGTCCACGCCCTGGGCCGGGTGCAGTACGAGGTCCGCGACGGTCAGGTGGTCTACGCCGACGAGGGGCCGGTGCGGATCACGGTCACCGAGGAGCACACCCGGCCGGCGCCGGAACCCACCCTGCGCGACCTCAGTGCCGCGCTCATCGCGGTGTACGGGACCGACTTCGGGGTCCACAGCCCCACCTGGATCTCCAGGTTCACCGACACGACCCGGCAGGCGGCGTCGTACCGGGTCGGACGGGTGCTGCTGGCGGGCGATGCCGCCCATGTGCACTCCCCGGTGGGTGGGCAGGGCCTCAACACCGGAGTGCAGGACGCGGTGAACCTGGGCTGGAAGCTGGCCCAGGTGGTCAAGCGGACGTCGGCCGACAGCCTCCTGGACACCTACCACGCGGAGCGCCATCCGGTGGCCGCCCGCGTGCTGCGCACCACCATGGCGCAGACCGTGCTCCAGCGCGGCGACGAGCGCGTCGCGGCCCTCCGGGAGACGATGTCCGACCTGTTGGGCATGGACGAGCCGCGCAAGCGCTACGCCGCGATGATGTCAGGACTCGACATCCACTACGACCTCGGCGACGGGCACCCGCTGCTCGGCCGACGGATGCCCGACCTCGACCTCGTCTCCGCCGAGGGCCCGCTGCGGGTGTACGACCTGCTGCACGACGCCCGGCCGGTGCTGCTCGACCTCGGCGGGCCGGACGCCGTCGAGCTCACCCCCTGGGCGGACCGGGTCCACCTGACCAGGGCCGCGTACGACGGTCCGTGGGAGCTGCCGGTCGTGGGCGCCGTCGCCGCGCCGACCGCCGTACTGATCCGGCCGGACGGACATGTCGCCTGGGTGGGGCACGAGACCCGGACCGGTCTCGTGGAAGCCCTCACCACGTGGTTCGGGCCGCCGACCGCGACGTAGCGGGCGGCCGTTCCCGCCGACCTCCGCCAGCTGGCCGATGTTCCCGCGCTCCCCGTCGACCAGGGTTGTCACGTCACCCGGTCCACGCACGTCATGACATCTGAAGGGAGGTGACGCACCGTGACCGTCACTGTTCTCGACCATCGCGACGGGGCCGACGAGGAGCCGCCCGCGGCGGCCCAACAGGAGCCCGAGGAGCTCCTGCCGTGTCGAGCCCACGACTCGGAGCTGTGGTTCGCCGAGGCTCCTGACGACGTCGAGCTGGCCAAGGCGCTGTGTCGTGGGTGCCCCGTCCGCGGGCTCTGTCTGGACGGAGCCCTCGAACGGCGCGAACCATGGGGCGTCTGGGGCGGAGAGCTGTTCCTGCAAGGAGTGGTGATCCCCCGCAAGCGACCTCGGGGCCGTCCGCGCAAGGACGCGCAGGCCGCGTGACCGACGGACCGGCCGAGCCCGACGACGAAGACTCCTGGATCATCCTCCCGAACGGAAGCAAGCCGATGATGAACAACCTGATGAACGACGACCTGGCGCGAGCGCAGCTGCATGCGCGCCTGGGAGAGGCGGAGCAGGTCCGCCGCGGTCGCCGGCACGTGGCGGCGCGCCGGCTGAGCCGCAAGGCCGAGGAGGCCGCACGGCAGGCCCACCTGACCCTGGCGCGCAGCCTCTGAGTCGCGGCCTCGACCCGCTCGTGCTGCCGCCGGAGAATCGCGTTGACGTCCGCGCTACGTTGCGACGATGACCGACTCTCGGGACACCCTGGCTGACCCCGCCTCGGCTGCCGGGACCTTCCGGCTCGGCGACCTCACCGTCAACCGCCTCGGCTTCGGGGCGATGCGGCTCACCGGCACCGGCGGGATGGGCCGCGGCGAGCCGCGGTCCCCAGCACAGGGCGCCGCCGTGCTGCGGCGCGCCCTGGAGCTGGGGGTGAACCACCTCGACACGGCGGCCTTCTACTTCTCCGACAGCGGGGTGGCCAACCGGATCATCCGCGACGCCCTCGCGCCGTACCCCGACGACCTGGTGATCGTGACCAAGGTCGGCCCCACCCGCGACCGGGCCACCGGCGACTTCGGCGGCTGGGCACGCCCGGACCAGCTGCGGGAGCGGGTCGAGCACGACCTCACCGAGCTCGGCCTCGAGCGCCTCGCCGTCGTCAACTACCGCAGCAACGGCCGGGACGACGTGCCGGCCGCCGTCGCGGCCCTGGCCGAGCTGCGGGACGAGGGACTCCTGCGCCACGTCGGCCTGTCCAACGTGGGCGCCGGCGCCCTCGAGGCCGCGCGGAGCGTGACCGAGGTGGTCTGCGTCCAGAACCGCCACGCACCCGGGTACGAGCGCTCCGACTCCGACGAGGTGCTCGCTGCCTGCGGCGAGCACGGCATCGCGTTCGTGCCGTTCTTCACGATCGCCGGGCAGGCACGCGAGGATCCCGCCCAGGAGCGGTACGACGCGGTGCACGCCATCGCCGACGCGCACGGTGTCAGCCCGGCCCAGGTCCGCATCGCCTGGAACCTCGCGCTCGGCCCCCACGTCCTGGCCATCCCGGGCACCGGAGACCTCCGGCACCTCGAGCAGAACGTCGCGGCCGCTGCACTCCGGCTCGGAGACGACGAGCTGGCGCGGCTCGCCGACCTGGCGGCCTGACGACTCAGGCGGTGAGCCTGGTCTCGTCCGAGCCGCCCGGCCGGACGTTGTGGTTGCCGGCGAACAGGTTGCCCGGGTCGTACCGCTCCTTGACCGCCACCAGCCGGCGGTAGGTCTCGGCCGGGTAGATCGCCTCGAGCTCCTCGTCGGTGGCGGAGGTGAGGAAGTTGGCGTAGGCACCGCTGACGTGAGGTGCCAGCCTGGCCCAGATCGCCTCGAGCGCCGGCGCGGCGGCCTCGACGACAGGATCGGGACCGGCGGTCAGGGTCACGAACATCAGCTCCGCCCCGCGGTGCGCGTACGCCGTACCGCTGTCGGGGACGCGGGCCACGGCACCGCCGAGACTGCGCACGCCGATCACCGGCGCGCCCACCGTCGTGGCGACGTCGGCGAGGACCCCCAGCGCCTCCGGCACGGACTCCCGGTCGACGAACCCGCTCCGGCTCACGAACCGGAGGCCGGGTGGCGGGACCACGCCCTCCACCAGCGTGTCGGAGTACGGCGTCAGCGTCACGTCGTCGTCGATCACGGTGCCGAGGCGGCGGATCGGGTCGAGCACCTCGGCGGCGCGCTCCGGGTCGTCGGTGTCGACGACGACCACCGCCTCGACCGGCGCCTGGGGGCCGCCCAGGAACGGGTTCGCGAGGTTCACCACGGAGGTGAGCTCGTCGGGCGCGGCGCGGAGGTGGTCGGCCCAGCCCTGCAGCACGCCGGACGCCTGGTCCGCCGGGAACGTGATCCGGCCGTGGAAGACGTCGGTCGTCCGGTGGGCCGCGAACTCGAACGCGGTCACGACCCCGAAGTTGCCGCCGCCACCGCGGATCGCCCAGAACAGGTCGGGGTGCTCCTCAGCGCTCGTGCGCACGACGTCGCCGCCGGCGGTGACGAGCTCCGCGGCGAGGAGCTGGTCGAGGGCCAGGCCGTACCTCCTGACCTTCCACCCGACGCCACCGGTCAGCGTCAGGCCGCCGACGCCGACGCTCCTCGTGTCGCCGGAGGAGATGGCCAGGCCGTGCGGCGCCAGCGCGTCCGCGACGCGCCCCCAGGTCGCGCCGCCGCCGACCCGTACGACGCGACGGTCCGGGTCGATGACCGCCACGTCGGCGAGGTCCCGGAGGTCGATCACGACGCCGTCGTCGTTGGTGCCGAAGCCCTGGAAGCCGTGGCCGCCGCCGCGTACGGAGAGCACGAGGCCCGCGCCGGCTGTGAACCTGACCGCCGCCTGCACGTCGCCCACGCTCGCGGGCCGTACGACGAGCGCCGGGTGCCCGGCCGCGAAGACCGAGCGACTGGCCGATGGGTACTCCGGGTCGCCGGGTTCGATGATGTCGCCGCCGACGTCGCGGCGGAGGTCCTCCAGTGTCCAGCTCATGGTGATGCCTTCCGTCAGGGATGGTCACGTCACCTGTCTGACGGAGGGAAGGGGCAGGACCTGACAACGCACCGGCGGTCGAGCACCCGGCGGTCGAGCCGGTCGGGACCCGCTCAGGCGCCGCGACGCCTGCGGATCTCCGCGTTGATCGCGGGCACGACCTCGTGCAGGTCGCCGATCACGGCGTACGAGGCCTTGGTCACCATCGGCGCCTCCTCGTCGGTGTTGATCGCCAGGATCGTCTTGGCGCTCGAGCAGCCGGCCCAGTGCTGGATCGCTCCGCTGATGCCGCACGGGATGTAGAGGTCGGGCGAGATCCGCACCCCGGTCTGGCCGACCTGCTCGTGGTGCGGCCGCCAGCCCAGCGACGTGACCACCCGGGACACCCCGAGCGCACCGCCGAGGAGCTCCGTGAGCTCGACGAGGTCGGAGAAGCCCTCGCTGGACCCGGCGCCGCGGCCGGCGCCCACGACGACCT
>JBAUWD010000343.1:0-6936 GCA_049583575.1 Nocardioides sp. | reverse complement strand
GCGCGCGCCGGCGCGCCGTCATCGACCAGATCGCCTCCCTGACCGACGCGAGCGCGGCCGCCTGGCACCGACGCCTCGGGTGAGCGTCAGGGCAGGTCCTCCGCGCCGGCGGAGCCGGTCACCTTGGCCGCCTGGTGCTTGGCGGTGTCGACGGCCTGATGGGCCTTCTCCTGCACCCGCGGGTCGCTCTTCACCTTGTTGACGGTGCCCATGATCTGCTCGTAGCGCTCACGGCCGGCCCGCGCTCCCAGCACGTAACCCGCGCCCGCGGCGGCGAGCAGCAACAGCTTCTTCATGCGGTCTCCTCCTCTGTCGCATCGGTTCTACCAGTGTCGGTCACGGATGTCGTTGCCGCGAGTGCCCCAGGGTCCGGCCCCAGGGTCCGGCCCGTACCCGGATCGGCCGTGACATCCGTCCGGGCCCGTCGGCAGGCGGTCGTAGACTCCGGGCGTGGCCGGCCGGATACGCGAGGAAGACATCGCGGAGGTGCGCGAGAAGGCCAGGATCGACGAGGTCGTCTCCGACTACGTCACGCTCCGCCCGGCCGGCGGCGGCTCCCTGAAGGGGCTCTGCCCGTTCCACGACGAGAAGTCCCCGTCGTTCAACGTCCGGCCCGATCGCGGATGGCACTGTTTCGGCTGCGGCGAGGGGGGTGACGTCTTCGCCTTCCTGATGAAGATCGACGGGCTCGGCTTCACCGAGGCGGTCGAGAGGCTGGCCGACAAGGTCGGTGTCACGCTCCGGCGTGAGGAGGGCGACCTCCGGCAGGACCGCCCGCGCGGGCCGCAACGCGCACGCCTCGTCGAGGCGCACAAGGTCGCCCAGGAGCTCTACGCCGATGCGCTGGGCACGCCCGAGGCGGTGCCGGCGCGGCAGTTCCTGGCGGAGCGGGGCTTCGACCAGGCTGCGGCGGAGCAGTTCGGCATCGGCTTCGCGCCGCGCGACGGCGAGTCCCTGTTGCGTCATCTGCGGCAGCGCAGGTTCACCGACGAGGAGACCGTGGCGGCCGGGCTGGTCGCCATCGGGCGCTCGGCGTACGACCGCTTCCGTGGCCGGCTGATGTGGCCGATCCGCGACTCCAGCGGTGACACGATCGGCTTCGGCGCGCGACGCATCTTCGACGACGACCGGATCGAGGCGAAGTACCTCAACACGCCGGAGACCACGATCTACAAGAAGAGCCAGGTGCTCTACGGCATCGACCTGGCCCGGCGTGAGATGGCGCGCACGTCCAGGGCGGTCGTGGTCGAGGGCTACACCGACGTGATGGCCTGCCACCTGTCCGGGGTCGCTACCGCGGTCGCCACCTGCGGCACGGCGTTCGGAGATGACCATGCCCGCATCCTGCGACGCTTCCTCAACGACCATGCGGAGTTCCCCGGTGAGGTGATCTTCACCTTCGACGGTGACGCCGCCGGCCAGAAGGCTGCGCTGCGGGCCTTCGGCGGCGACCAGAACTTCGTCAGCCAGACCTACGTCGCGATCGAGCCGACGGGGCTCGACCCCTGCGATCTGCGTCTCCAGCACGGCGACGCCGCCGTCCGCGAGCTGGTCGCCAGGCGGCAGCCGCTGTACCGGTTCGTCCTGGCCAACGTCGTGAAGAAGTACGACCTCGACCGTGCCGAGGGCCGGGTGGGCGCCGTACGAGAGGCCGCCGCGCTGGTGCACAGCAGCCGCGACACGGCGGTGGTGGCGAGCTCGTTCGCCCGCGAGATCGCGTCGTTGACCGGGATGGACCCGGCCGACGTCCAGGTCGAGGTGCGACGGGCCGCCGGCCGACGTCCGAGCGACGGTGGTCGGCCGGGGGCACGTCGGGAGGCTCCGCGGCACGGTTCGCAGCAGTCATCGGCGGCGCAGTCATCGGCGGCTCAGTCATCCCCGGCGCAGCTGCCCGACCTCCGTGACCCGCGGTTCGTCCTCGAGCGCGAGACGCTCAAGCTCGTCGTCCAGGAGCCGGCGGCGGTCGCGCGGGCGGCCCACGACCTCGGCGCCAACGACTTCACCCACCCGACCTATCGCGCGGTCTGGGCGCTCGTCGAGCAGAACGGCGGGCCGGCAGCGGCCGGTGCCGACTGGGTCGGCCGCCTGCGCGACCGGGCCGCGGACCACGCCGTCGCGAGCGCCCTCTCGGCCCTCGCGGTCGAGCCGGTCCCCTCCCGGAAGGGCGTGGACGACGCCTTCGTGACCAACACCGTGTACCGCCTCCAGGAGCTGACCGCCCAGCGGCGCATCGCCGAGGTCAAGTCGCGCCTCCAGCGCACCAACCCGGTCGAGCAGACCGCCGAGTACAACCGCATGTTCGGCGAGCTGACCGCCCTCGAGCAGCACCGCCGCCAGCTCCGCGACCTGGCGCTGGGTGCCCAGTGACGGGCTGGCCGGTGACCGTGAGGTCGCTGCGTCGAGAGCGCCCGCCCGTCGAGGTGGCCGCGGACGAGCGCATGCTCGCGTGGGCTCCGCTCCTGGGTGGCGCGTGGGCGGTCGGCACCCGAGACGCGCTCTACCTCCCGGGCGTCCGCCTCCCATGGGAACAGGTTCAGGCCGCCGACTGGGACCACGACCTCTCCCGGCTGCGGGTCAGTGAGGTGGGTCGCCGGGGTGGGCGTCGCGTCGAGCACCACCTCACGCTCGACGAGTCGGGACGCTCCGCCGACCGTCTGCTCCAGCTCGTGCGCGAGCGGGTCACTGCCAGTGTCCTGCTCGTCCGGCACGTCCCCATCACCGGACGTCGCGGCGTACGCGTGGTCGCCCGGCGGGCGCCCTCGGGGCGTCGTCCGGTGGAGTGGGTCTACGAGTACGACGAGGGCATCGACCCCGCCGACCCGCTCGTCGAGACGGCTCTGGCGACCGCCCTGGTCGACGCCCGGTCGGAGGTCGGGCTCGAGTGACCGGCCGCCGTACCACGCCTCCCTGCCGATTCGCCGCGGCTCCGGCCGCTTGCTAATCTGTGCGGGCTCCGGACGATCCCCTGTAGCTCAACTGGCAGAGCATTCGGCTGTTAACCGAAGGGTTGTTGGTTCGAGTCCAACCGGGGGAGCCAAGCAGGCCGTGACCGCAGGTCAGCGGTGCAGGGTCAGATGGGTGACCAGCTCGGTCGAGCGGCTCGACGCGACCTTGAAGCCGAGCCCGCCCAGGTCGCGGAACGGCGACTCGCCCCCGCCCAGCACGATCGGGACGACGTGCAGCCGGAGCTCGTCGATGTGTCCTGCGGCGAGGTACTGGCTGATCGTCGATGCCCCACCGCAGATCGAGACGGTCCCGTCGCCGGCGGCCTCGACGGCCAGCCGGAGCGCCTCCTCGATGCCGTCGGTGACGAAGTGGAACGTCGTGCCGCCCAGCATCTCGAGGGGGTCGCGCGGGTGGTGGGTCAGCACGAAGACGGGGGCGTGGTACGGCGGCTCGTCGCCCCACCAGCCTCGCCACGACTCGTCCCACTCGCCCCGCACCGGTCCGAACATGTTGCGGCCCATCACGAAGGCGCCGGCCTCGACGATGGCCGCAGCCTCCGCGGCGTTGTCCTCGAGTCCCTCTCCTTGGTGCCACCGGTGGAGCTTCTCGCCGCCCACGCCCAGTGGGTGCTCGAGATCCTGGTCCGGCCCGGCCATGAAGCCGTCCAGGGAGACGGCGGGGTCGGAAGTCAGGTACGCCACGTCTCAGTCCTCCTCCCAGGTCATCGGGAACACCTCGAAGGCCGCGGCGAACGTCACCCCCATCCGCTGCCCGGACTGCCGGCCGAAGCCCTCGAGGAACTCGCGGGGGTCCCAGTTCTCCCAGCCCAGGCCGTCGATGTACGCCGCATGGGCGGCGAGCGAGTCCACACCCCGGTCGAAGGTGTCCGTCGTGTCGACGCCGTGCCGGGCCCGGTCGGAGCCGCCGGCCCAGACCTGGCGGACCCCGCCCCAGGGCTCGAGCCCGTCGACGAGCTGGTCGTTGAAGACCCACCGGTTGCCGGCGTCGCGCACGGCGTCCAGCACCGCGCGACCGGTGGCGATGTGGTCGGCCTGGTTGAGCATGCGCCCGCCCCAGCTCTCGCCGAAGAACCCGGTGATCACGATCTCGGGGCGGTGCCGGCGCACGACGGCACAGATCTCGCGCCGCAACGGCAGGCCGTACTCGAGGATGCCGTCGGGCTGGTGCAGGAACTCGACGGTGTCGACACCCACGATGCGCGCCGACTCGATCTCCTCGGCCTCGCGGACCCGACGGCACTCCTCGGGCTCCATCGAGTCGATGCCGGCCTCTCCGGACGTGACCATGCAGTACACGATCTCCTTGCCCTGATCGGTCCAGCGGGCGACGGCCGCCGCCGAGCCGAACTCCATGTCGTCGGGGTGGGCGACGACCGCCAGGGCGCGGGTCCAGTCCTCGGGCAGCGGGTCGAGCGGTGGTGGTGACTCCATGGCCACGAGCATGCCGTCAATTCGCTTGGCCCAACAAGGGCCGAACCGCTTGGGTGAACGACATGTGCCGGATCGCGGAACCCGAACGCTCCGGGCGGCACCCATGACCGAGTGGTACGACGACCTCCCGCCGCTCGACCGCTCCCTGTCGGAGACCTGGAGCACGCCGGAGTTCCGCGACCGGCTCCGGGCCTGGTGCGAGTCCGTCGTGGGGCCTGTGGTCGCGATGGAGCAGCACAAGCTGCGCGGCTGGGCGACCGTCTGGCGCGTGACGACGGCCGACGGCAGCTGGTTCGCGAAGCAGAACTGCCCTGGCCAGCAGGTCGAGGTGCCTTTGATGGCGGCCCTCGCCCGCCTCGCGTCCGACCGCGTCGTCCCGGTGACGGCGGCCCGCGACGGGTTCCTGCTGACGCCCGACCAGGGCGCCGTCTTCCACGACACCGCCGGCGACGACCTGGAGAACTGGGTACGCCTGGCGCGAGACGCCGCCCTGCTGCAGCGCGAGCTCGTGCCGCACCACGACGAGCTGACCCGCGTCGGGATGACCGAGCTGCCGCCGCATCACACGACGGACTACGTCGCGGCGCGCGTCGAGCAGTACGCAGGACTACCGGCCGGCGACCCCCGCCGGCTGGAGGACGAGCTCGCGGACCGCCTGCGCTCGCACCTCCCCGTCGTACGACGTTGGGCCGAGCAGGTCTCCGCGCTCGGGCTGCCGGTGACCCTCAACCACAACGACCTGCACGAGAACAACGTGTTCGACGTGGACGGCCGGCTGAGGTTCTTCGACTTCGGCGACTCGCTGCTGACCGAGCCGTTGGGCGTGCTCCTCATCCCGCTGAACATCCTGGGCGGCAGGCTCGACGCCGGCCCGGACGACCCGCGGCTGTGGCGGGTCGCGGACGCCGCGCTCGAGGTCTGGAGCGACGTCGTGCCCGTCAAGGAGCTCCGGGCCACGCTCCCGCCCGCGCTGCAGCTCGGACGCCTGGGGCGGGTCGAGTCGTGGGTCAGGTGCCAGCCCGCGCTGGCCGACGACCAGCTGGCCGAGTGGGGCCCGGTGGCCGCGGCCTGGCTCGGCACCCTGCTCGCGGATCCGCCGGTGGGCCTCGCGTCCTAGTCAGCAGTAGGCGTGGGGGTGGACACCGGCGTAGTTGATGGGGCCCGCGACGACGGTGAGCGCCGCGCTCCCGACGAAGTCGCAGGTGCGCGGCACGTGGGTGTTGAAGTAGCCGCGGTCGTCGGCCGAGCTGACGCCCAGCACGAACCAGACGATGACTACCAGCATCATGATGTTCTTCACTCGGAGCTCCCGTGGCCGATCCGGCGTGCTGGGATTCTAGGGCTCGACGGGGGCAGACGTGGGCGTTCTGAATGTTCCCAGCACGGTGAGTTTCCCGAGCTGGACCGCGCCCCAGGCGATGGCCAGGCCGGCCACGTCGTCCACCGCGAAGTGCCAGCCGAGGTACACGGTCGCGAGCAGCGTGCCGGCCAAGAAGACCGCGAGCAGCCACGAGAGCCGGCGGAGACCGTAGTAGCGGGCCATCAGCCAGACCAGGCAGGTCAGCGCGCAGTGCAGGCTGGCGAAGGCGGAGATCTGCGCGAAGGCGTCGCTCGCCTGCGGATGGGCCAGCAGGTGGTCGCGCTGCTGGACGTACGTCGCCTGCGTGGACTGGATCGACGTACGCGTGAGGCCGGAGAACTCCTGGGGTGCGGCGTGGAACGGCCCGAGCGAGGGGATCAGGTAGTACGACCCGACGCCGAGGATCCACGCCCACATCGCGGCCGTGACGAACACGTAGGCCTCACGGACGGTCGGTGTGAACGCCAGGGCGGCCACCAGTGCGAAGACCACGACCCAGGAGAAGCTCTCGTAGATCGCCGTCAGCACCCGGGCGGCGACGTCCTGGCCGAGCAGGTCGTGCAGGAGGACCGCCGGGCTGTGGTCGAAGAAGAGCCAGCGGTCCCAGCGGAGCAGCATCGCGTCCTTCGGAGTGAGGAGGACGTCCCAGCTCTTGAGGTTGCGGTAGCTGAGGTAGACGACGAAGTAGGCCACCAGCGCGAGCAGGATCAGCACGATCCGATGCGGCGTCCAGCGGTCGCGGACGGTGCGCCACAGCGTCGTCCCAGACGACCGGCCCCTGAGCCACCTCACCAGGATGTCGACGGCCACGAAGACCAGCAGCATCTCCGCGGTGTGGGGCAGCTTGGCCTGGAACAGCTTGCCGTGCGGGTCGCGGAACGGGATGTCGACCGCCCGAGACCGGGCCACGGCGACGAGGGCGAACACGACGACGAGGGCCAGCACTCGGAGCAGCCAGCGCCAGTCGGAGCGCCAGGGGCTCTTCCGGGGTACGCCGACCCGCGACCCCGTGGTCGTCGTACTCATCTCGCCTCCCCAGGTCCGGCCGCCGGCGGATGTCGCGACCACGTCGCCGCCATTCAACCCGAGGCACGGTGACCGACGCGAAATGACGGACCGCTCCCGTGCACAATGTGCGGCGGGGCGGTAGCTCAGTCGGTCAGAGCAGAGGACTCATAA
>JBAUWD010000342.1:0-1835 GCA_049583575.1 Nocardioides sp. | reverse complement strand
GCAGCCGGCCGCGCCACGAGAGGGCCATCCACGCCGCGACCCCCGACAGGCCGAGTGCGGCGGCGAGCTCGTCGGACACCGACGCCTCCAGCGGTACGACGTCCGCGTCCGGCACCAGGCACAGCTCGGCCAGGCTCCCGTCACCCGGCCGCATCCCCGCAGGCGTGAAGAACCACACCCGCGCCCCCATCGCGAACGCGGACGACTCCTCCACGACGCCGACCCCCTGACCGCCGGGCACGTACGGCGTGGCCGGCACCCCGAAGTACGACGTGCCCGAGGCGCACAGCAGGTCGAGCGGTACGACGGGCGCCGCGGTCACCCGGACCAGGGTCGACCCCGCAGCGGCCATCGGCGCCGGGTGCTCGTCGTACCGCGGCGGCGAGCCGGGTGTGTGCAGGACGGCTGCTCTCATGTCAGGTCGCGATGTCGGGATAGGGCAGGGAGAGGTGCTGCATGGCCCGGCCGTACGCGATCTGGTACTCCAGCGGGCCGTGGTCGCGCTCGAACATCGCGATGAACAGGGTCAGGGTGAGGAACGGGTGGGCCCCCATCTCGAAGAGCGCGACGTGGTCCTGGCGCACCAGCGCGTCCCGCTCCTCGTCGGTGAAGGCGAGCCACGTCGACCGCTCGCCGGTGTGGCAGTTGAGGATCGTGTTGGCCATGTCGGCCTCCCACCAGGCGACCGTGCCCGCCGGATCCGCCCGGTAGCTCTCGACCAGGGCAGGGTCGCGGTCGACCGTGTAGAGGAACTTGTCCAGCAGGTACTTGCTCACGCCTCCACCTCCCCACTCCCGCGCCCGTCGAGACCCGACCCCTCCGGATACCAGGTGAAGTACGCCTCCATGGTGTGGAACAGGTCGAGCGAGTCGGAGTAGTCGGCCCGCACGCCGTCGCCGGCGACTCCCATCATCAGCATGAAGTCCATGAAGCCGTGGGTGGCGTTTCCGGGCTGGTGCAGGCTGTCGAGACTCACCTCGCCGAGGCAGCCCTCGAGATCGCCGTTGGCGATCCACTCGACGGCCCTGCGGTCGAACTCCGGGTCGGGCCCGTGCTCGCCGAACTGGCGCGGCCCGCCGAGCTCGAGCGACAGGTGGCCGGTGCCGATGATCGCCACCCTCTGATCAGACGGCCACGACTCGACCATCTCCCGGATCGCCCTGCCCAGCTGGACGAACCGCTTCGGCTGCGGCAGCGGCGGCGCGAAGATGTTGGTGTATATCGGCACGATCGGCAGGTCCGCCTGCGGCCGCAGGGTGATGATCGGGCAGGTGATGCTGTGGTCGATCCGCAGCTCGTTGCTGAACGCCAGGTCGAAGTCCAGGTCCAGCCCGTGGCGCAGGATGTGCGCCGACAGGTCCTCCTGCCCGGCGAGCGTCATCCGCGGCAGGCCGAACTCGCGCTCCTCGTTGTACCAGTTGGCGTCGAAGTACGGCGCCTTGCCGACCAGGAACTGCGGCATGTTGTCGAGCCACAGCTGGTGGAAGTGGTCGCTGCCGACCATCACCAGCACGTCCGGCTCGGCACGGGTGAGCGTCTCGCGGAACGACTCGATCTTGGCGACCCACTCGTCGGCGAACGGCGGTCGCTCGTCGCCAGTGGCCGTGCTGGCCTTCAGGTAGAAGGGATGGTGCGTCGAGGCGATGACCGCGGCGACGGTGGCCATGGCTCAGTCCTCCTCAGGTGAGGTCGGGTCGACGTAGACGGCGTTGCGGTCGACGGCGAGGTAGGCGTCCATCCCGATCGGGCGTCGGCGCTCCTCGGCGAGCTGGCCGAGCAGCCCGGCCGCCCGCGCCAGCAGCGCGAAGCCGCGGAGCAGCTCGACCGGCAGGCCC
>JBAUWD010000341.1:0-1521 GCA_049583575.1 Nocardioides sp. | reverse complement strand
GTCGAGCTCCGCGACGTAGCGCTCCGCGTCGAGGGCCGCGGCACACCCCGTGCCGGCCGCCGTGACCGCCTGCCGGTAGTGGTGGTCGACCAGGTCACCACAGGCGAAGACGCCCGGGAGGTTGGTGGCCGTCGACGGGTGTGACACCAGCACGTAGCCCTCGTCGTCGAGCTCGACCTGGCCCTTGACCAGCTCGGAGCGGGGATCGTGGCCGATGGCGATGAACAGCCCGGTGGCAGGGAGCTCCTGCTCGGTGCCGTCGACGGTGCTGCGCAGGGTGACCGACTCGAGCCGCTCGGTGCCGTTGATCGCGGCGACCTCGCAGTTCCAGAGGATCTCGAGCTTGGGGTCGGCGAACGCCCGCTCCTGCATGATCTTCGAGGCACGCAGCTCGTCACGTCGGTGGATCAGCGACACCTTGCTGCCGAACCGGGTGAGGAACGTCGCCTCCTCGATCGCGGAGTCGCCGCCGCCGACCACCGCGATGTGCTGCTCGCGGAAGAAGAAGCCGTCACACGTCGCACACCACGAGACGCCGCGGCCGGACAGCTCCTTCTCGTTGGGCAGGCCCAGCTCGCGATAGCCGGAGCCCGTGGCCAGGATGACCGAGCGCGCGGAGTAGGTGTCGGTGGCGGTGCTGACCGTCTTGACGTCGCCGGCCAGGTCCATCGAGACGACGTCGTCGGAGACCAGCTCGGCGCCGAAGCGCTCGGCCTGGGCCCGCATCTCGTCCATCAGGGCGGGACCCATGATGCCGTCGCGGAACCCGGGGAAGTTCTCCACCTCGGTGGTGTTCATCAACGCGCCGCCGGCGGTCACCGAGCCCTCGAACACGAGGGGCTGCAACGACGCGCGCGCGGCGTACACCGCGGCGGTGTAGCCCGCGGGACCCGACCCGACGATGATCACGTTGCGGACTTCGGACTGTGCCATGGAGTGCTCCTGAGTGCCGGTCGTGAGAGAGACGGACGGGCCACCGGCGGGGCTCCTCGACCACTGCGTAGAACAGATCGTAGGCGAGGGCAATTCCCGCGACGACCCGCCCGGCGGTACGTCGACGCCGGGCGCCCGGCGGTCAGTCCGTCGGCAGCGTGACGGACCTCAGCGGCTGGCTCGTACCGCACACGAACAGGTCGACGACCTGGGTCGTCCCGGCCGGCCGGTGGTAGACCAGCACGGCCGGGGCGCCGCGGAAGAGCGCCTTGAGCAGCTGGCTGTGAGCGGGTGCGACGACGCAGGAGGAGCGTCCCGTGACGTCGGTGTTGGCCTTGGACGCGAAGCGGGTGTTCATCAGCGCCCGGCCGGCGAGGGCGTCGGCGCTGAAGTGCTTCGCGTGCACCACGATGCGGCCGTGCCGCACCCGTGCGGGCCCGACGGTCGGGGTGAGCGCTCCGGGCGACTTCACCTTGCCGTTGCCGGAGTCGCCCGGCCTCGTCTGCAGGGAGTGTTGGGCGGAGGCTCCGGCGGACGCGTTCGACGAGGCGTCCTGCTGTGGCAGCTGCTGGGCCACGACGACACCGC
>JBAUWD010000340.1:0-1700 GCA_049583575.1 Nocardioides sp. | reverse complement strand
GTTCCGGGCGACTCAGGCGCATACTCCCAACGACGTCGAGTCCTGTAATGAGCAGGGAAAGCGCCGTGTAGAGCGCGAACTCTCGGCCGCGCCGCATAGACGTGAATTCTCCATGGTAAGGAGGGGGTCGACGGTTCGAGTCCGTCAGAGGGCTTCGAAAAGGCAAGCAAATGGCCTTTTTCTATGCTTGCGCGGCGTCTGCAGTTCCGAAATGCCTATCCCCAGGAGTTATCCCCGTTTTCGGCTTGGGCAGCCGGTTCGCGCGGAATGGAGCACCTCCCTGCAACGGAGGTGCTCGCCACTCGACTTCACCAGCCTTCAGCGGCGAGGAGGCTCAACAGCTTCGGGCGGCGGCGGTGCGCTTCGCGGATCCGCTCGACGTCGTCCGCGAACTCCTCCTCGCGTGCGTGGTCGGTCAGCGTCTTCCGGATCTCGCGGAGCAGCGCGACCGCCTCGTGGTAGGCGCGCACGTCGGCCTGCTCGAGAACCTTGTCGAGCAGACGGCGGTAGACGTCGATCGACTCGTCGGGGTGGCGCTCCCGTCGTGCGTCCGCGAGCTGTCGCCAGAGGCGGCTCTCGCAGCCGCCCTCGACTGCATCGGCCCAGGCTGCGTCGAGGTCACCTTCGTCGAGTTGGGCGCGCACCACCTCGGACCGGTCGCGGTGGAAGTAGCGACTAGCCGGACGGGCCTCGGCAGCGGGATCGCGGAGCAGCTGCAGCGCGGCCGCACGCCGTTCCGCCCAGTCCGGCAGGGCGGACGCCGTCTCCCGCAGCTCGCGGTACGTCGAGGAGCGAGGCTCGGCGGCGAACGCTCGCTCGGCGAGCGCGACCGCGTCCTCGGCCTGGCCATCGCGCACGTAGGCTCGGATCAGCCGCGAACGCAGCCGCTCATCCGCCGCCGGTGGAAACGAGCTCAATCCACGCTCGAGCCACACGAGGGCTTCGCGTTCGCGGCCAGCCTGCTCGAGCTCCTCGGCAATCTCGCAGAACCGATACGGCGCCGACAGGTCCTTCGCGAGCACCGAGACGAGCTCGTCGACGTTCCCATCCGCGCGGGCGAGGCTCTCGCGCAGCCTGGTCACGGTGAAGCGGCGTCCGTCGTGGAAGCCGAAGACGCGAGACTCGGCCGGCGGCAGCGGCGGCAGCGCCTCCCATTCTCGCTCGAGCCTCGCCCGGTGGGCGGCCAGGCCCTCCTCGCCGAGCACGTCGGCGTAGCGCTGGGGAGCGTCGAGGAACCACTCCCAGTTGCTCTTCAGCGCGAACTCGACCAGCCGCACCGCCAGTCGCTTCGGCTCCGGCCGCGCCGCGTCGCACGCGGCGAGGTGGAGGTCGGAGACGCGGTCGAGCACGCCGCCCATGTGCCCGTTCGAATCGTCGATCCTGCCCAGCGCGGTGTCGAGGCGCGCCATCACGTGCTCGGCCAGCACGACCACGTCGGCGGCCCGGCCGGCCGTGATCAGGGCCTCGAGCACGTCGAGGAGCCCGTGCACCCGCTGCGCGTAACCGGCCGCGCCGCGCCAGTCGACAAAACCCGAGATCCGAATCCGCGACGTCAACTCTTTCCGGAAGGCGGCGAGATCGAATTCGCCGGACGCGGCCGCCTGCTCCGCGCGAAGTGCCGTCAACGCGACCTCGTCGCGCTCCGCAAGCGCGAGCAGGCGCGCAACGAGCTGCTCCCGGCTCAACCCTGACAGGTAAGC
>JBAUWD010000339.1:0-22552 GCA_049583575.1 Nocardioides sp. | reverse complement strand
CTGGTGGGGCGCGCTGCTCGCGCAGCCGGCCCTGCTCACGGTCCCGGTCGCGTTCGCGACGATGGTCGGGGTGTCGCTGGCGGACCAGGCTCGGGTTCCGGTCCACGTGGGCCGGGCCATGGTGCGGTTGCACCTCCCCGAGACGGTCGAGGTCGACCGCGGCAGCTACCGGCCGAGCGAGGGCGCCCCCCGGCGGACCAGGGGCGGACCGCCGCAGCGCGCTCGCTCCCGCGCGGAGACCGCCTGACCGTTCGTCGTACGGATGACGCCGTTCGTCGCGCGTCGGCGACCGCACGTCTCGCCCGGGCGGCCGCTGACCGCACCGCGCTGTGTGACCACTGTCACGGACCGGCCGGGCTGCCTAACGTCCGAGCTGTCCTTCGACAGAGACAGGAGCACTCCATGTCCCAAACCCCGACAGCACCGGCTCCCGCAGCCCGCGTGCCCGGCGCGCACATCGCCGACCCCGCTCCGCTCGGGCTGGCCGGGTTCGCTCTCACGACGTTCGTGCTGAGCATGGTCAACTCCAACATCATCCCCGACACCCTGGTCGGAGGGGCGCTGGGTGCCGCTCTCGGGTACGGCGGGATCGCGCAGTTCGCCGCCGGCCTCTGGGAGTTCGCGAAGGGCAACACCTTCGGCGCCACGGCGTTCTGCTCCTACGGCGGCTTCTGGATCTCGTTCTGGTGGCTCGCCGAGAAGGACCTCGGGAACCTCGGGCCCGACGCCTACAAGGTCGTCGGGGCCTACCTCCTCGCCTGGGCGATCTTCACCGGCTACATGACCGTGGCGGCCATGAAGGTGAACATGGCCGTGCTGGCCGTGTTCGTGCTGCTGACCATCACCTTCCTCGTGCTCGCCATCGGCTGGTTCGACAAGGAGTCGAAGGGCTGGATCCACTTCGGCGGGTACCTGGGCCTGGCCACGGCCCTCGTCGCGTGGTACGCCTCCTTCGCCGGAGTCACGGCCTACACGTGGGGCCGGCAGGTGCTCCCGGTCGGAGCTCCCAAGTAGCACCTGGCCAGCCCACATCGCAGCCGGGACCAACGCCGATCCAACCCCGTGGACCTATGGTGGAAGTCCCGGCTGCGATGGGACGTCGAGAGGAGTCGAGAGTCGTGAGCGAAGAAACCCTGTCCAACCTCATGCACGAGATGCGGCGGTTCGAGCCTCCCGCCGACCTCGCGGCGCAGGCCAACGTGACCGCCGCGGCGTACGACGAGGCCGGGGCCGACCGCCTCGCCTTCTGGGCGAAGGCGGCCGAGCGGCTCACCTGGGACACCAAGTGGGACCGCGTCCTCGACTGGGACGACGCTCCGTTCGCGAAGTGGTTCATCGGCGGCAGGATCAACGCGGCGTACAACTGCGTGGACCGGCACGTCGAGGCGGGGAGAGGCGACAAGATCGCCTACCACTGGGTCGGTGAGCCCGAGAACGACACCCGCGACATCACCTATGCAGAGCTCAAGGACCTCGTCTGTCAGGCCGCGAACGCCCTGACCGACCTGGGCGTGAAGAGCGGCGACCGGGTCGCGATCTACATGCCGATGATCCCCGAGACCGTCGTCGCCATGCTGGCCTGCGCTCGCATCGGCGCACCCCACACGGTGGTGTTCGGCGGCTTCTCGTCGACGGCCCTGCGCGACCGGATCCAGGACTGCGACGCACGCGTCGTGATCACCGCCGACGGCGGCTACCGCCGTGGTGCCGCGGCGGCCCTGAAGCCGGCGGTCGACGAGGCGGTCGCCCAGTGCCCCGACGTGCGCAGCGTGCTCGTCGTCAAGCGCACCGGCCAGGACGTCGCGTGGGACGACCAGCGCGACGTCTGGTGGGACGACGCCGTGGGGAAGGCGAGCACCGAGCACACCCCGGAGGCGTTCGACGCCGAGCACCCGCTCTACGTCATGTACACCTCGGGCACGACGGGCAAGCCCAAGGGCATCCTGCACACCACCGGCGGCTATCTCGTCGGTACGTCGTACACGCACTGGGCGGTCTTCGACGTGAAGCCCGAGACCGACATCTTCTGGACCGCCGCCGACATCGGCTGGGTCACCGGCCACTCCTACATCGTCTACGGACCGCTCGCGAACGGGGTGACCTCCGTGATGTACGAGGGCACCCCGGACTCCCCGCACAAGGGCCGCTGGTGGGAGATCGTCCAGCAGAAGGGGGTCACGATCCTCTACTGCGCGCCGACGGCCATCCGGACGTTCATGAAGTGGGGCTCCGAGCTCCCGGCGGAGTTCGACCTCTCGACCCTGCGCCTCATCGGCTCGGTGGGCGAGCCGATCAACCCCGAGGCCTACATCTGGTACCGGGAGACCATCGGCGGCAGTCGGTGCCCTGTGGTCGACACCTGGTGGCAGACCGAGACCGGACAGATCCTGATCAGCCCGCTCCCGGGCGTGACCGCAGGCAAGCCCGGCTCGGCCATGAGGGCCCTGCCCGGGATCGGTGCCCTGGTCGTCGACGACGAGGGTCATGCGGTGAAGCCCGGCTCCGGCGGCTACCTCGTGCTCACCGAGCCGTGGCCGGCCATGCTGCGCACGATCTGGGGTGACGACCAGCGGTACCAGGACACCTACTGGTCGCGCTTCAAGGATCTCTACTTCGCCGGCGACGGCGCGAAGCTCGACGAGGACGGCGACATCTGGCTCCTCGGCCGGGTCGACGACGTGATGAACGTGGCCGGTCACCGGCTCTCGACCACCGAGATCGAGTCCGCGCTGGTGTCGCACCCGAAGGTCGCCGAGGCGGCCGTGGTCGGCGCCAACGACCCGGACACCGGCCAGGCGGTCACCGCGTTCGTCATCCTGCGCGAGTCGGCCGGCGACGGCGGCCCCGAGGTGGTGCAGGAGCTGCGCGACCACGTCGCCAAGGAGATCGGCCCGATCGCCAAGCCGAAGTCGATCATGGTCGTGCCCGAGCTGCCCAAGACCCGGTCGGGCAAGATCATGCGGCGGCTGCTGCGCGACGTGGCCGAGAAGCGCGAGGTCGGCGACGTCACCACGCTGGCCGACTCCTCGATCATGGACCAGATCAAGGAGGGCCTCTCGTCCGGCAAGGCCGACGAGGACTGACCCGGGCCCCTCTCCTACCGCCACCCACCGGCAACACCGAGTCGGCGCATGACGACTCGGCGTGGACGAGCTGCTCCTTCGCGCCGACTCGGCGTGGATCACGTGTCCCTTTGCGCCGACTCGGCGTTGATCACGTGTCCCTTTGCGCCGACTCGGCGGGGTGGCGGCGCAGCATCAGGGCACCGGCCACGGCCGCGAGGACCGACGCCGCGAGCACCGCTGTCTTCGCGGCGTCGGCCGCTTCGCCGGTGAAGGAGAGCTCGGAGACCAGGAGCGAGACGGTGAAGCCGATCCCGGCCAGGGTGGCCACCCCGGCGACCTGTGCCCAGGAGAGGTCGTCGTTCAGCTCGGCGCGGGTCAGGCGCGTGACCAGGAAGGTTCCGGTCAGGACGCCGAGCGGCTTGCCGACCACCAGCCCGGCGAGAACGCCGAGCACGACCGGGTCGCGGACGATCGAGCCGCCACCCTGGAGGGACACCCCCGCCGAGACCAGCGCGAAGAGGGGTACGGCGACCGTGGCAGACAGCGGGGCCAGCCGGTGCTCCATCTGCTCGGCCGGTGAGTGCTCCTCACCGGGGTCGCGGCGGACCCGGCTGACCAGTCCGAGGAGGACCCCCGCGAGGGTCGCGTGTACGCCGCTCTCGTGCATGAACCACCACGCGGCCACCGCGACCACCAGGTAGACCGGCCAGGCGCGCACGCGCTTGCGCTGCAGTCCCGCCCAGACGGCCGCGAGTGCGAGCGAGAGCGCGAGGTCGACCAGGTGGACCTCGTCGGAGAACACCACCGCGATGATCGCGATGACGACCAGGTCGTCGACCACCGCCAGGGTCAGCAGGAACGCGCGCAGCGTCACCGGGAGGTGCGAGCCGACGACGGCCAGGACGGCGAGCGCGAAGGCGATGTCGGTCGCCGCCGGGATCGCCCAGCCGCCGGTCCTCCCGGTCGGGGCCACGACGTTGACCAGCAGATAGAGCAGCGCCGGCACGCCGACGCCGCACAGGGCGGCGGCGACGGGCACGGCCGCGTCCGCGGGGCGGCGGAGGGATCCGACCACGAACTCCCGCTTCACCTCCAGGCCGGCCACGAAGAAGAACAGGGTCAGGGCGCCCTCGGCTCCCCAGTGCGCCAGGTCCAGCGGGCCGAGCTGCCAACCGACCAGCGAGTGGTACGACGCGTCCCACGGCGAGTTGGCCCACCCGACCGCCACCACGGCGGCGGTCAGCGCCAGCAGACCGCCGACCGGTTCGCTGCGCAGCAGGTCGCTCAGGAATCGCGTCTCGCCCGGCTCGGGGAGCGGGAGGATACGGCGTACGACTGACACGGCAGGTCCTCACGGAGGCAGGGGACGACCGGCTGCCCGGGCACGACCCGACCAGGCTAGGGCATGGCGCGAGCGGCCCGTTCGGCGCCGAACGCGCCGTTGTAGGGTCGCCTCGACCACCTGCCACCGAGGGAGCCCGAAGTCATATGGCGAACGAACCCGTGAAGGACACCGATCCCACGATCGGCCGACTCGTGTCGGACGCCAGCCGCGACATCTCCAGCCTGATCAGCAACGAGATCAAGCTGGCCAAGTCGGAGCTGCAGGTCAGCATCAAGGCCGGTGGGCTCGGGATCGGTCTCTTCGCCGCAGCCGGCTTCTTCGCCCTGATGTCGCTGATCATGCTCTCCGTCGCGATCGCCTACTTCATCAACTGGAACGGCCACGGCCTGTCGCTGCACTGGGCGTTCCTGATCGTGTTCGGCTTCTACCTCCTGCTCGCGGCGCTCCTCGGCCTCGTCGGCGTACGGAAGGTCAAGAAGGTGCGCGCGCCGGAGAAGGCGATCGCCCAGGCGCAGGAGGCCAAGCAGGTCCTCAAGCGGGGCTGAGCCCTACGCCGCGCACCCCTGGGTCGAGACGGGGCGAGAGGCGATCCGGCCGGAGGCCGCGGCCTGGCCGACCTGGGCGGCCGACAGGGCGTACCCGGTGTCGCCACTGGTCACCGAGGCCGCGAACACGACGCCCACGACGCGTCCGGCCGAGTCGATGACCGGTCCGCCGGAGTTGCCCGGACGGATGAGTCCGCGCACCGACAGCACGTCGCGGATCACGGTGCCGTCGCCGTAGATGTCGGGCGAGCGCAGCCGCTGGTCGGCGCGGACGCGGGCGACCTGTACGTCGTAGGGGCCGTTCTGCGGGAAGCCGAGGATCGCCACGCCGTCACCGGACGACGACGCCCCGGCAGCGAAGCGCAGCGGGCGCACGGTGCCGGTGGGGACGGACAGCACCGCGATGTCGACGTCGGGGTTGTAGTAGACGACCTTCGCCGGCACGGCGGTGTCGTTGATGTCGACCGACGGGTTCGTGACGCCGGCCACCACGTGGGCGTTCGTCATCACGCGGTCGGGCGCGTAGACGAAACCGGATCCCTCGACTCCCTGTCCGCACTTGTTGGTGGAGCGGACCCGCACCACGCTCGTGGCCGCGCGGGTCACGTCGGGGTCGGTGAGCAGCCGCTTCGGCCCCGGTCGCACCGGGACGATCTGCTCGGGCGCGAAGGGCTCGAGGTAGCGCGGGAAGAACGTCGTACCGACGACGTCGTTGAACGCCGAGAGCTTGGACCCGGCGGACGCCGGCAGCAGGGAGTTGACCTCGGAGAGGACCTTGGAGTCGCGGACGAGGGGGGTGATGCCGCGCAGTCCGGACCCGGACAGGGCCACGCCCAGGGCCCAGGCGACGAGCAGGGCGGCGGCAGCGCTCAGGGCGGCCCCACCCACCGCGTCGATGGCACGCACGGGCTGCCAGGTGATGCGGTCGCGGATGCGGGCACCGAGCAGTTGGAACACCGCCTGGCCGAGCGACGCGCAGAGGATCACGATGAAGACCGCCGCCAGCGAGACCAGGATCGACGGTGTCGCGTTGCCGAGCGCCGTCGGCGCCAGCCACACCCCGATCAGGCCTCCGAGCAACAGGCCGAAGGTGGCGAAGGCGCCGGTGACGAAGCCCTGCCAGTAGCCGGAGACGGCGTACAGCACGACGATGACGACCAGCACCCAGTCGAGCAGGTTCACGGTCGCTCCTCGGATGGGGCGGGCCTCGCCGCCGGGCGAGGTAAACCTTGCAGCATGTGGGCCGGTAGGTCACGCATCCGGTCGGGATCCCACGGTCGCGCCCACCCGAGGAAGTCGAGCAGACGGGCGATGATCCCGGCCGTGAAGCCCCACAACACGATGCCGTGGTCCGGCCCGATGAGGAACCCGGGACCGACCCACCCGCTGGGATGGCGCACGGAGACCCGGTGGGTGGGGTCGAGGAGATCGTCGAGCGGGACGCGGTAGACGGCGTGCACCTCGGCCGGGTCGACCACCCCGACGGGGGTCTCCTCGGACCACCAGCCGAGCACGGGGGTCACCGCGAAGTTGCTCGGGGGCAGCCACAGCTCGGGCAGCTCACCGAAGACCTCGACCCCGGCCGCGACCAGGCCGGTCTCCTCCTCCGCCTCGCGCAGTGCGGCCTCGGCGGGCGACTCGCCGGGGTCGATCGTGCCGCCGGGGAACGAGACCTGTCCCGGATGGGACCGCATGTCGTGGGCGCGTTCGGTCAGCAGCAGGTCACGCTCGGCGCCGAACAGCAGGAGTACGGCGCCACGGCGCGTGACTGCGTCCTCGGGCGCGACGAAGCGGGTCAGGTCGTCCGGGGTGATGTCGCGGGCCGCCCGAGCGACGGGCTCCAGCCACTCGGGGATCACCCGCCGACCCCGAGGTACTGCTTGGCGGCGGCCGCGACGTCGGCCTCCGTGCGCAGGGCGCCCGCCTCGATGTTGACGACCTTGCCGGAGGCGTCGATGTACACGGTGTACGGGAGGCCCGAGAAGTGGGGCAACGGGGAGGCGTGGTCGAGCTGGACCTCGGGGTCGGCCACCAGCGGGTAGCCCACCTTGCTGGACCGGGCGAGCTCGAGCCCGCCGGCCGGGTTGGGGTCGGAGTAGTCGATGCCGAGGACCTTGACCTGCGACTGGCCGCGCGCGTACGACGCCAGCGCGGGCATCTCCTTGCGGCAGATCTCGCACCAGGAGGCCCAGAGGTTCACGATCATCGGTCCGCGCAGGCCGGCCACATCGACGGAGCGCCCGCCGCCCAGGCACGGCAGCGTCACCGACGGCATGCCACCCGGCGCGCTCTTCGCGGCGACGCGGGGACAGTCGGGGACGTCGGTCTTCTTCTTGTAGGCGACGAGGTCCTTGGTGGCCACATCGACGTGGGAGGTGCCGCCGGTGATCGCCGCAGGACCGTGCGAGCCGCAGGCCGCGAGCAGGGGCACGAGCAGGAGCGGAAGGAGCGCGCGTCTCATGCCGGGCCCTCGGTGCGGACCAGGCGAGCCGCTGCCGCGGGATCGACCGGGCCCGCGCCGTACGACGGACACCAGCGCGCGACCGGGCACGCACCGCAGGCCGGCTTCTTGGCGTGGCAGACGCGCCGGCCGTGCCAGATCAGGTGGTGGCACAGCAGCACCCAGTCGCGCTTCTCGAACAGCGCGCCCACGGCGTGCTCGACCTTGACCGGGTCGGTCTCGGTGGTCCAGCCGAAGCGTCGTGCCAGGCGGCCGAAGTGCGTGTCGACGGTGATGCCGGGGATGCCGAAGGCGTTGCCGAGGACGACGTTGGCGGTCTTGCGGCCGACACCGGGCAGCGTCACCAGGTCGCCGAGCCGCGGCGGCACCTGACCGTCGTACCGCTCGACGAGGGCGGCGCTCAGCTTCAGGAGCGCGTCGGTCTTGGCCCGGAAGAAGCCGAGCGGGCCGATGATCTGCTCGAGCCGCTCGCGCGGCGCGGCCGCCATCGCCGCCGCGTCTGGGTAGGCGGCGAAGAGCGTCGGGCGGACGGCGTTGACCCGCCGATCGGTGGTCTGGGCGCTCAGGACGGTCACCACGAGGAGCTGGAACGGGTCGTCGAAGTCGAGCTCGATGCGGGCGTCGGGGTAGGCGTCGGCAAGGGCCCGGTCGATCTTGCGGGCCCGCCGGACCAGGCCCGTGCGGGTCTCGGGGGCGGACACGGCTGGCACGCCGACAGCCTACGGCGGCGCGCCCACAGGCTCGGCGGCGACCGAGGGATGGGTGTGACGTGGGCCACTCTGGCTAGGATCAGGCTGATCCCGCCGCCGGCGCGACATCCGGGCGTGCTGGAGCCGACGATGGAGGGTGGTCGTGGACAACGAGGTACTGCGTCAGGCACCGCTGTTCAGCGCGCTCGACGACGAGGCCGCGACGGCACTGCGGGGGTCGATGAGCGAGACGAAGCTGCGGCGCGGCGACGTGCTCTTCCACGAGGGTGACGCCGGCGACCGGCTGTACGTCGTGCTCGACGGCAAGGTGAAGCTCGGCCGCACGTCGAGCGACGGGCGCGAGAACCTCCTCGCGATCCTCGGCCCCGGGCAGATGTTCGGCGAGCTCTCGCTCTTCGACCCCGGGCCGCGGTCGGCGACCGTGACGGCGGTGACCGACGCGACGTTCGCCTCGCTGTCCCACGAGGACCTCCTCCGCTGGCTCGAAGGGCGGCCGGTCGTCGCCCGCGGACTGCTCGCCCAGCTCGCGGGGCGGCTGCGCAAGGCCAACGACGTCGTCGCCGACCTGGTGTTCTCCGACGTACCCGGCCGGGTGGCCAAGGCGCTGCTCGACCTCGCCGACCGCTTCGGCCGCACCGCCGACGACGGCGTCCACGTCCACCACGACCTCACCCAGGAGGAGCTCGCCCAGCTCGTCGGCGCCTCCCGCGAGACGGTCAACAAGGCCCTCGCCGACTTCGCCTCCCGGGGCTGGCTCCGCCTCGAGCCCCGCTCCGTCGTGATCATGGACGTCGACCGCCTCCGCCGCCGCGCCCGCTGACCCACCTCGTTGAGACGTCGCGAACGGCCTGTTGAAGAGTCGCGAAAGGCTCAATGAGACGTCACGAAAGGCATCGGGACGGGGTAGGTCCGCCGCGGCCGTGCCTGGGCGGCTGCCAGGCAGTCGCGAATGGTGATCAGCCAGGAGTCGTCGGCGCCCGGCGCGAAGGCCGCGGCGTCGATCACGATGACGGTCCATCCGTGTGCCCGGAGCCAGGTACGGCGCGCCTCATCCCTCGCTCGGGCCTCCGGGCCCGTGTGGTGCTCCTGCCCGTCGTACTCGACGGCGATGCGGGCATGCGGGTACGCGAGGTCGAGTCGATAGGTGGGCGCGCCATCGACGAGGACCCAGTACTGCAGCTGCGGCATCGGCAGACCGAAGTCGATCATCGCAAGGCGCGTCCAGGTCTCTCGCGGAGACTCGGCCTCCGGCCGAACGAGAGGCACCAGCTCGCGAAGCTGGACCACACCCCGCCGACGGAAGTAGCGACCCAGCTGCTTGGCGAGATCGGCGGCGGAGAAGCCGTGGTGACGGGCGAGCGCGTCCATGGCCGCGAGCGCTTCGCGCCGGTCGAGGGAGCAGCCAAGATCGAGGGCCGTCCGCTGTGGTGTCGTGACCTTCACGCCGTCCCACGTGATCCAGTCCTGGGCGGCCAGGTCGCGGATGCCGCCGCGGCTCTCATGGCGCCGCGTGCGGGTGCCTCCCCGGAGGACGAAGGTCTCGAGGGGAGGTACGACGTCCAGCTCGCCGAACCGGAACGTGTCGACGCCCCAGATCCACGCCGCGGTCCGGTCGCAGGCGACGGCGTTCTCGTTGACCACGAGGGCGGCAGCAGCCAGCTTCATCTCGGTGGTCAGAGGGATGTCTCCACGGAGGTACACCCCGTGCAGCACCCGCTCGACAAGAGCACCCGAGCACCAGCGCCGCAGCAGCGTGCGGCTCACACCGAGGTCGACCGCCGCAGAGGTGGTGAACGGAACGGTCGGCAGGTCCGAGAGATCCATGGGAGAAGGCTGTGCCGATCGCGAGCGTCGTACACCTGGGGTCCGGCTGCCTGTGGAGAACGGCGGCAGCCGGCGCGGTCAACGGGCCGTTCGCGACCTCTCAACGCGCCGTTCGCGACCTCTCAACGCGCCATTCGCGACCTCTCAACGGGAGAGGTGGGCCAGCTGGGCGCGGACGGAGAGCTCGGCGGCCGGCCAGAGGACCGGGTCGACGTCGGCGTACACGATCTCGACGATGCGGCGCGGGAGGGAGTCGTCGTCCAGCGGTACGGCGTCAGGTGACTGCGCGCGGATCGCGCGCAGCGCCTCGCGCACCTGCTCGAGCCGCTCCCGTCGGTGCGCGAGGTAGTGGTCGAGGGCGGGAAGCGCCTCGTCGATGACCGGCCCGTGACCGGGCCAGATCGTGTCGATCTCGTGCGCCTCGGCCAGCCGGTGGAGGCGGTCGAGGGAGGCGAGGTAGGCGCCGAGCTCGCCATCGGGGTGCGCGACGACGGTCGTCCCCCGGCCGAGCACGGTGTCACCGGTGAGCACGGCACGCTCCGACGGGATCACGAACGACAGCGAGTCCGACGAGTGGCCCGGAGTCGCGACGACCCGGACCTCGAGGTCGCCGACGGCGACCACGTCACCCTCGCCGAGCCCCTCCGAGCCCAGCCGGTACGCCGGGTCGAGGGCGCGGACGCCGCACCCGACGCGCTCGGCGAACTCGCGGGCCGCCTCGGAGTGATCGAGGTGACGATGCGTCAGGAGCACGACGGCCACGTCGCCCGCCGCGGCCGCGACGGCCTCGAGGTGCGACGCGTCCGGCGGACCCGGGTCGACCACGACCGACCGGGACGAGTCCGGCGCGCGGAGCACCCAGGTGTTCGTCCCGTCGAGCGTCATCGGCGACGCGTTGGGGGCCAGCACGCACCGTGCGACCGACCCGAACGAGCCACCCACCCAGGTCACGGCCGGCGGGCCTCGACCAGGGCGGCGAGCCATCCGGGCGTCGAGAGCGTGGCCGCCTCGCCGTCCCCCACGAGCGTCGGCGTGAACATCTCGACGACGCGCTCGGCCGCCGCCACCATCACGTCGTACGGCGTGGCGTGCTGGGCGATCTCGAGGCAGGTGAGGTAGGTCGGCGGCATCATCCCGAGGGAACCGGCGTCGACGGCGTCGCACGCGGCCTGCGCCGACAGCCAGGTCACCGACGAGGACTCGGTCGACACGTCTCGCGTCCGCTGACCCGCGGGCAGGGTCGCGACGAAGAACCACGTGCGGAACCGCCTCGGCTCGAAGGTCGGCGTGCACCACCCCGACCAGACGCCCAGCAGGTCGGTACGGAGCACGAGCCCGCGCTGGTCGAGGAACTCGGTGAACGACAGCTCCTTGGCCTCGAGCGCCTGCCGGTCGCGCTCCCAGTCGTCACCGGTGGTGTCGGCGACGACGTCGTCGGCCGAGGTCCCGGCCAGCAGGACGCCCGACTCCTCGAACGTCTCGCGGACCGCGGCGCACACCAGGGCCCGGGCCGTCTCCTCGGTCGTCGCCAGGCGAGTCGCCCAGCTCGCGGCCGGGGGACCGGCCCACGCGACCGAGTGGTCGGAGTCGCGAGGGTCGACACCGCCGCCCGGGAAGACGCACATCCCGCCCGCGAACGCCATCGACGCCCGGCGGCGCAGCAGGTAGACCTCGGGTCCGTCGTCGCCACCCCGCAGCAGTACGACGGTCGCGGCATCGCGCGGCTCGGCCGGCGTCCGGGTGCCGTCGGCGAAGGCGCGGGCGGTCTCCACCAGCTGCGGCGGCAGGCTCACCCGCACGTCAGACCTCGACGAGGATCTCGACCTCGACGGGGGCGCCCAGGGGCAGGGCCGCGACGCCGACGGCGGACCGCGCGTGCACGCCCGCGTCGCCGAACGCCGTACCGAGGAGCTCCGAGGCGCCGTTGGCGACCTGGGCCTGGGCCGTGAAGTCGGGCGTCGACGCCACGAAGCACACCACCTTGACGACCCGCTTGACCCGGTCGAGGTCACCGAGCTCGGCCTTGACCGCGGCGATCGCGTTCAGAGCGCACTGCCGGGCGCAGGCCGCGGCGTCCTCGGGCGAGACCTCGCCGCCGACCTTGCCGGTCGCCATCAGCTGACCCGCCTGCATCGGCAGCTGGCCGGAGGTGAAGATCTGCGACCCCGACCGCACCGCCGGCACGTACGTCGCCACCGGCCTCGCCACGTCGGGCACGGTCAGACCGAGCTCGGCCAGGCGGTCCTCGACGGCACTCATGCGGGGTCCAACGGGCGCTTGAAGTAGCCGACCACGTTCTCCGGGTTCATCCCCGGAGCGACCTGGACGAGCTCCCACCCGTCGGCCCCGAAGTTGTCGAGGATCTGCTTGGCGGCGTGCACCAGGATCGGCGCCGTGAGGTACTCCCACCGAAGGTCTTGGGTCATGGCGCGACCCTACTCGCCGGCCTCCCCGGACGCCGTACGACGTCAGGGGCCGGGCCCCGTCGAGCTCCGGATCGTCAGGCGGGCCAGTCGGGCTCGCGGGTCTCGGCGACCGGCTCCGTCATCGGCGGAGCGGGCATCACCGCCTACGCGAGCACCTGGGGCCCGGTCTTGTCCCGCACCTCGTCGAGGGTGACGTCCGGGGCGAGCTCGACCAGCCGGAGGCCCTCGGGCTCGATGTCGAGCACGCACAGGTCCGTGATGATCCGCTGGACGACGCCACGGCCGGTGTAGGGCAGGTCGCACTCGTCGAGGATCTTCTTCGAGCCGTCCCTGGCGACGTGCTCCATCAGCACGATCACCCGCTTGGCGCCGTGGACGAGGTCCATGGCGCCGCCCATGCCCTTGACCATCTTCCCGGGGATCATCCAGTTCGCGATGTCGCCCTTGGCGCTGACCTGCATGGCGCCGAGGATCGCGGCGTCGATCTTGCCGCCGCGGATCATCCCGAACGACGTGGCCGAATCGAAGAACGACGCTCCCTTGCGGAGGGTGACGGTCTCCTTGCCGGCATTGATGAGGTCGGCGTCCTCCTCACCCTCGTAGGGGTAGGCGCCCACCCCGAGGATGCCGTTCTCCGACTGCAGCACGAGCTCGACGTCGTCGGCGACGTAGTTGGGCACCAGTGTCGGCAGGCCGATGCCGAGGTTGACGTAGGAGCCGTCGGTCAGCTCCGAGGCCGCACGTGCGGCCATCTGCTCGCGGGTCCAGGCCATGTCAGCTGCCTTCCGGGGTCTCGACAGGCTCGACCGAGGAGGCCGACCCGACCGGCGAGTCTGGTCGCGGCCGCACGGTGCGCTTCTCGATCTTCTTGTCGGCCGCCTGCTCGGGAGTGAGCGCGACCACCCGCTGCACGTAGACGCCGGGCGTGTGGACGTCCTCGGGCTTGATGTCGCCCGGCTCCACGAGGTTCTCCACCTCGGCGATCGTGACCCGCCCGCACATCGCGGCCAGCGGGTTGAAGTTGCGGGCCGACTCCCGGTAGACGAGGTTGCCGTGCCGGTCGCCCATCCACGCCCGGACGAGGCCGAAGTCGGCGACGATCGCCTCCTCCAGGACGTACTCGCGGCCACCGAAGTCGCGCGTCTCCTTGGGCGGTGACGACACCACCACGTTGCCGGCGTCGTCGTACCGCCAGGGCAGCCCGCCCTCCGCGACCTGGGTGCCGCCGCCGGTCGCGGTGAAGAACGCCGGGATCCCCGACCCGCCGGCCCGCATCCGCTCGGCCAGCGTGCCCTGGGGGGTCAGCTCGACCTCCAGCTCGCCGGAGAGGTACTGCCGCGCGAACTCCTTGTTCTCGCCGACGTAGGACGAGACCATCCGGCGCAGTCGCTTCTCCATCAGCAGCCGGCCCAGGCCCCACTCGTCGACACCGCAGTTGTTCGACACCGCCTCGAGGTCGGCCACGCCGGCCTCCAGCAGCGCCTCGATCAGCACCGACGGGACCCCGCACAGACCGAACCCTCCGACCGCGAGGGTCGCGCCGTCCGGGATGTCGGCCACCGCCTCCGCCGCGCTTGCCACGACCTTGTCCATCCACGCACCTCCTGCGCTGATCCTGCCACCCGGACGGCCCGGGGCGTCCAGGGCCTGCGCGAGACGGCGTACGGCGCAGAGGTCAGGCCGCGGCCGGGTCGGACATCGACCAGACCGCCCCGTCGAGCAGCACGTGGATCCGGCCGCCGACGGCGCTGGCGGCGTGCAGGTGTCCGTCGGGCACCGGGTGCGCCTTCCACGTCGAGCCGTCGAGCCAGCAGATCCGGTTCCCCTTCGTGGTGGCCGCGACGAAGACCGGGTGCTCGGCGTACGCGCCGTCCACCACGACCACCGGCCGCGCGGTGCCATCGACCGTCTCGGGAGCGAGGGTGATCCTGGGCATCGGGACCGCGGTGGTGCGCAGCGGGCCGCGGAAGGGCAGGTCGAGGAGCTCGTAGATCACCGGCTCGTCGCCCCGACGTCCGGCGATCCAGGTACGCCGACCCGCACGACCGGCCGACACCGACGACAGCTCGCAGGGCGATGGTGCGAGGTGCACGCGGCGCCAGCCGAGCCCGGCGAACACGTCGTTGCGGTCCTTCTGCACCGCCCAGGCCGTGGCCGCGGGATCGGGTCCGTCACCGATCGCACCGGCCACCACCACCGGCCCGGCATGGCGGAAGGCGTAGGAGACGTGGGCGTCGGGTGGGCCGGCGAGGCGGAGCTCGCCACCTCGCGGCGCCCGGCCGGCCCGGGCCTCGTTCAGGGTGTGCGCCCGCAGCCGCCAGCCATCCTCGGCGGCGTACGCCGTGAGCACGAAGGCCGCACGCGCGTCGAGTGCCGGCACCGCCCACATCGCGTCGAGGCCGTCGAGCGCCTGGCCGCTGACGAAGTCCGGCTCCTCGGGGTTGGTGACCCCCCACAGGTGCAGCCGGCCGTCCTGACCGCGGCCGGTCAGCCAGGTGCGGTCACCCGCCGAGACGCCGACGACCCCACAGGAGTCGAGCGCCAGCGGGTCGACCGTCACGACCGGCGGGTCATCGTCGCCCAGCAGGGCGATCAGAGCCGTGCCGTCCGGCGTGACGCCGGCACACACCGACTCCCTCATGGCGGTCATGCGGCCGCCCAGGTCCAGCTTCTTCCAGTTCATCGTGCTTCCCCCCGAGACGACGGTAACCCGCCGGGTGCCCGCCCGACCCGAAGTCTGCGAAGGCTTCACCATTACGCTCGTGGAGTGCCGACCCACCACTTCCCCCGGGCGCGCCTCCACATCGTCACCGGCAAGGGCGGGACGGGGAAGTCCACGGTCGCGGCCTCCCTCGCCCTGGCGCTGGCCTCGACGGGCCGGAACGTGCTCCTGTGCGAGGTCGAGGGTCGACAGGGCATCGCCCGGATGTTCGACGTCGAGCCGCTCCCCTACGCCGAGCGACGGATCGCCACCGGTCTGGTCGGGCCCCAGGGTGAGCGCGGCGGGGTCGTGCACGCGCTCCACATCGACCCCGAGTCCGCGCTCCTGGAGTACCTCTCGATGTACTACAAGCTCGGCCGCGCCGGGAAGGCCCTCGACCGCTTCGGCGTGGTCGAGTTCGCGACCACGATCGCGCCCGGCGTGCGCGACGTGCTGCTCACCGGCAAGGTGTACGAGGCCACGCGGCGCAACGTCCGCCACAAGGGCGCGATCACGTACGACGCGGTGGTGCTCGACGCGCCGCCGACCGGCCGGATCGCGCAGTTCCTCGGCGTCAACAACGAGCTCGCCGGGCTGGCCCGGATGGGTCCGATCAAGAGCCAGGCCGAGTCCGTCGCCCGGCTCTTCAGCTCTCCCCAGACCGTCTGCCACCTGGTCACGGTGCTCGAGGAGATGCCGGTGCAGGAGGCGGTCGACGGCATCGCCGAGCTGCGCCGCCACCGCATCCCGGTCGGTGGGATCGTCGTCAACCAGGTGCGGCCCCGCGACCTCGACGACCGCGACCTGAAGGCCCTGCTCTCGGGCCGGGTCACCAAGAAGCGGGTGTCCGCCGAGCTCGCGTCGGCCGGGCTCACCAGCACCCCGCGGCTCGTCACCGGCCTCCTGGCCGAGGGCCGGGACCACGCCGAGCGACGGGCCCTCGAGGACAGTCAGCGCGCCGTGGTCGAGCAGCTCGAGGTGCCGCCGTTCGAGCTGCCGCTGATCGTGGGCGGCATCGACCTCGGCGCGCTCTACGAGCTGGCCGGCCTGTTGCGCGACCAGGGTCTGGCATGAGCAGCGGCCCCGTCCCTCCGCAACGGCAGCCCAGCCGGTCACGCAGCCGGGTCGGTCCCCAGTCGGTCACCGGTGGCCGGATCCTCGACGTCGACGCCCTGCTCGACGACCGTCGTACCGGCATCATCGTGTGCTGCGGCTCGGGGGGCGTGGGGAAGACCACGGTCTCGGCGGCCCTCGCGCTCCGGGCCGCCGAGCGGGGACGGCGGGTCGTCGTGCTCACCATCGACCCGGCACGACGGCTGGCGCAGTCGATGGGCGTCGAGGCGCTCGACAACACACCACGCCCCGTTGCGGGGGTCTCCGTTCGAGACGGCTCGACCGATCGGGTCTCGACCGGCTCGACCGACGAGGGGGGCTCGACCACCGAGGGCGCCGGCTCGCTGGACGCGATGATGCTCGACATGAAGCGCACCTTCGACGAGGTGGTCGAGAGCCAGGCCAGCCCGGAGAAGGCGAGGCAGATCCTGGAGAACCCGTTCTACGTCGCGCTGTCGAGCTCGTTCGCGGGCACCCAGGAGTACATGGCGATGGAGAAGCTGGGCCAGATCCATGCCGACGCCCGACGCGACCACACCTACGACCTGATCGTCGTCGACACCCCGCCGTCCCGGTCGGCGCTGGACTTCCTCGACGCCCCCGAACGGCTCTCCAGCTTCCTCGACGGGCGCTTCATCCGGCTGATGCTGACCCCGGCCAGGGGTCCGGCCCGGCTGATGACCGCGGGGGTCTCCCTCGTGACCAATGCGCTGACCAAGGTGCTCGGCGCCCAGGTGCTGCGCGACATGCAGACCTTCGTCGCCGCTTTCGACACCCTCTTCGGCGGCTTCCGCCAGCGGGCGCAGAAGACGTTCGAGCTGCTGCAGGCGGACGGTACGGCGTTCCTCGTGGTCGCGGCGCCGGAGCCGGACGCGTTGCGCGAGGCGGCGTACTTCGTCGAGCGGCTGAGCGAGGACGACATGCCGCTGGCCGGTCTGGTGGTCAACCGCGCCAGTCCGGAGCCGCTGGGCGAGCTCTCGGCCGACGAGGCGACCGCAGCCGCGCAGCGGTTGCGCAAGGACCACCCGGACTCGCTGACGGCCGGCCTGCTGAGGCTGCACGCCGACCGCGTGCGGATGGTGGAACGGGAGGCGAGCCTGCGAGGCCGCTTCGAGGCGGCGCACCCGCAGGTGCCGACGGCCGTGGTGCGCGCCCTGGCGGGCGACGTGCACGACCTCGACGGGCTGCGTCAGGTCGGCGCGCTCCTGGCGGGTGAGCGGCCGACCTGACGCAGGGTGTCCCGACGGTCGGTGTCTTCGTCAGCGCGGCTCAGGCGCTGATGACCACACCGCTGTGCTGCTCGCGTGCGCTCTCGAGAACGACCCTCCATGAGGCGTTCGGACGGCGGCGGAGCAGTGCTCGGCGCTCGCGCTCGGTCATCCCGCCCCAGACGCCCCACTCGATCTGGTTGTCGAGAGCCTCGGCGAGGCATTCGGTGCGCACCGGGCACGCACCGCAGACCTGCTTGGCCTTGTTCTGCTCTGCTCCACGGACGAACAGCTTGTCGGGCGAGGAGGCCCGGCACGCGGCCTGGGCAGCCCAATCTTGATTCCACATGATGACGTCCCCACGATCGTCTTGGCTCTGCGTCCCCATGACGCCATCCCCCGATGGATGTTCAGCCGTGACCTAAAGGTAAAGAACGCGGAAGACCACGGACAGAGCCTTATGGATCTAACCCCGTAGTCCCATGTGACTAGTCCCTGGGGGCTAGAAATGGGCAGGCCACACACCCGTCGCGTAGTCTCGATGGCATGTCCGTGCCACCCGGTGAGCGCCTGCCCGCGTCTCGCATCGCCTCTCACCTGGGCGTCATGGCCGTGGTCGCGGCCGTCATGGGTGTCGTCGTGGCCGGTCTGGCGCTGCCCTTCGCGGGGGTGCTCGGCATCGGCGCGAAGTCGCTGTCCCGCACCGTCGAGGACCTCCCGGCCAACCTGCGCACGGAGCCGCTCGCCCAGCAGACCCGGATCGTCGACGGCGCCGGCAACACCATCGCGTCGCTCTACGACCAGAACCGCATCAACGTCCCCCTGAGCCAGATCTCGCGGAAGATGGTCCGCGCCATCGTCGCGATCGAGGACTACCGCTTCTACCAGCACGGTGCGCTCGACCTGAAGGGCACGCTGCGCGCCCTGATCACCAACCAGGCGAACGGCGGTGACGTGCAGGGCGGGTCGTCGATCACCCAGCAGATGGTCAAGATGACCCTGGTCGACCAGGCCAAGACGGCCAAGGAGCGCAAGGCGGCCACGGCCGACACCTACGCCCGCAAGCTGACCGAGCTCCGCTACGCGATCGCCTTCGAGCAGAACTACTCCAAGGACTGGATCCTCGAGCGCTACCTCAACATCGCCTACTTCGGGGACGGTGCGTACGGCGTACAGGCCGCTGCGCGCCACTACTTCGGCACCAACGCCAAGGACCTCACGCAGCTCCAGGGCGCGACCCTGGCCGGACTGGTCAAGAACCCCAGCGGCTACGACCCGATCACCAACCCCGACCGGGGCCTCCAGCGGCGCAACGTCGTCCTCGACCGGCTCGCCCAGCTGCACCAGATCTCGCAGCACCGGGCCGACAAGCTGAAGAAGAAGCCGCTGGGGCTGCACCCCGTCGCGACGCCCAACGGCTGCGTCAACTCCAGTGCGCCGTTCTTCTGCGACTACGTCGTGAACTACCTCGAGCACGACCCCTCGCTGGGCAAGACGGTGTCCGCTCGCAAGAAGCTGCTCTACACCGGCGGACTGACCATCCACACCACCATCAGCCTGCGCGACCAGCGGGCGGCCGACAACGCGGTCCGCGCCCACGTGTTCCCGAAGGACCAGGCGATCGGCGCCCTGGCCATGGTCACGCCCGGCACGGGTGACGTGAAGGCGATCGCCCAGTCACGGCCGATGGGCCGCGACGCCGCCGCCGGTCAGACCTACCTGAACTACATCGTCCCGCAGAAGTACGGCGACTCCGCCGGCTTCCAGCCGGGCTCGACGTTCAAGGCGTTCGTGCTCGCCGCCGCGATCAAGCAGGGGATCCCTCTGACCGAGACGATCAACTCGCCGTGGCAGGTCCACATCCCGATGGACCAGTACCGCGTGTGCGGTGGACAGCACTTCCAGAGCACCGACACCTGGTCACCGCACAGCTCCACCATCCACGGCACCATGAACGCCTACACGGGCACGCAGGAGTCGGTGAACACGTTCTTCGCCAAGCTCGAGCTGCAGACCGGCCTCTGCATGCCCTACCACCTGGCGAAGAAGATGGGCATCGACCTCACCGACCCGGCCACCGAGATGGTCCCGTCCTTCACCCTGGGCGTCGCCTCGGTGAGCCCGCTGGAGCTCGCCGACGCGTACGCCACGTTCGCCGCCCGCGGCCTGCACTGCGACCCGCGGCCCGTCATCGCGATCGACGACTCCAACGGCAACCAGCTGAAGTCCTACCCGCAGCAGTGCCAGCAGGTGATCGCCGCTCCGATCGCCGACGCGGTGAACGACGTGCTCCGCGGCGTGATGGCCCCCACCGGCTTCGGGGCCAACCTGGTCCTCAACCAGGAGTCGGCCGGCAAGACCGGCACCACCGACAACAACATGTCGGTGTGGTTCATGGGCTACACGCCCAACCTCGCCACCGCCGCGATGGTGGCCGGCGCGAACCGCCTCGGGCACTGGATCACGCTGAACGGGCAGACGATCGGCGGTGCCTACACCAACGTCGCGCACGGCTCCACGACCGCCGGCCCGATGTGGTACGACGCGATGAAGGTCATCCAGCGGTGGCTGCCCGATGCGACCTTCACGCCGCCCAACGGCGCCGACGTGGCCGGCGTCCTCACCTCGGTGCCCGACCTGGCCGGGGTCCCCTACGACCAGGCCGCCCAGCAGCTCCAGAAGGCCGGCTTCCAGGTCACCGACGGCGGCTACCGCAACTCCGGCTACACCAAGGACACCGTGGCCTACACCAACCCCGCCGCGGGGGCACAGGTCCCGAGTGGCTCGACGATCACCGTCTTCCGCTCGAACGGCACGCCGTACCGACCGCCCGGCCACGGGCACCACGGGCCCGGCCACCACGGGCCCGGCCACCACGGCCACTGACGGGTCCGCTACGACGCGCCGAGCTGACGGCGTACCTCGGCGGCGACAGCACCTCCGTCGGCGCGTCCCCTGACCTGTGGCGACACGACGCCCATCACCCTGCCCATGGCCCGCATGCCCTCGTCGGCCGCGCCGGTCTGCGCGATGGCGGCGGCGACCAGCTCGGCGATCGCCGACTCGTCGAGCTGCTCGGGCAGGTAGTCGGCGAGCACGGCGGCCTCGGCCCGCTCCTTGTCGGCGAGCTCGGGGCGGTCCGCGTCGGCGAAGGCGGTGGCCGCCTCGCGACGCTTCTTGGCCTCGCTCGAGAGCACCCCGACGACGTCGTCGTCGGTGAGCTCGCGGGCCTCCTTGCCGGCCACCTCCGCGTTGGCGATCGCGGTCAGCACCATGCGCAGCGTCGAGGAGCGCAGCTCGTCCCTCGACTTGATCGCGGTGGTGAGGTCGCTGCGCAGCCGGTCCTTGAGGGCGCTCATGCCCGCCATTGTGGCAGCCTTGGCGGGTGACCCCCGCCCGGCTGCTCGCGCGCTCCACGGCCCTCGGCCTCGCCGCCGGCACCGGGCTCACGGCGTACGCCGTCTGGGAGTCGAGGGCCTTCACGCTGCGCTGCGCGACCATGCCCGTGCTCCCCGAGGGTGCGCGGCCGCTGCGCGTCCTGCACCTCAGTGACGTGCACATGACGCCCCACCAGTCGCGCAAGCAGGAGTGGGTCCGGTCGCTCGCCGACCTCGAGCCCGACCTCGTCGTCAACACCGGCGACAACCTCGCCCACGTCGACGCGCTGTCGGCGGTGCTCGAGTCCCTCGGACCGCTGTTGGACGTGCCCGGCGTCTTCGTGCTCGGCTCGAACGACTACTTCGCGCCGATCGTGCGCAACCCGCTGCGCTACCTGCTCCCCGACGACGGCAGCCGCAACACCCAGAGCGCCAAGCTTCAGTGGCAGGAGCTCAAGGACGCCTACACCGACGCCGGCTGGCTCGACCTGACCAACCGGCGCGCCTCGTCGACCGTGGGTGGCCTGACGATCGCGTGGGCGGGCGTGGACGACCCCCACCTGCGCTACGACGACCTGGTCGCCGTCGGCGGCCCCGCCGACCCCTCGGCCGATCTGCGCGTCGGCGTCGCGCACGCGCCGTACCTCCGGGTGCTCGACCAGTACGCCGCCGACGGCTACGACGCCATCTTCTGCGGGCACACCCACGGCGGCCAGGTGTGCCTGCCGTGGAAGGGGGCACTGGTCACCAACTGCGACCTCGAGCCGGCCCGGGCCAAGGGCCTCCACCGGCATCCGGCCGACTCGCGTCCGGGCGACCCCGGCTCGGCGTGGCTGCACGTCTCGGCGGGCGTCGGCACGTCGCCGTACACCCCGCTCCGGGTCGCCTGCCGGCCCGAGGCCACCCTCCTGACCCTGACCTGACGCCATCCTCGGGCGCCGTCGACACCGCTGAGACCGCGATTCGGAGCGCCCCGACCCACCCGGTATGCTCGCCGATGCTCGCCGCCCGGGTCCGACCCGACGCGGCGATCGGGCTGTGGCGCAGTTTGGTAGCGCGCCTCGTTCGGGACGAGGAGGCCGCAGGTTCAAATCCTGTCAGCCCGACCACTGTGATGTCTCAGGACATCGGCGACACCCGGACCTGCGAATGCAGGTCCGGGTGTTGTTCATTTCGGGGGTTTTCGGGTGGGGCCTTTGGGTGTTCCGGCGGGCTGGTAGTCGCGTGTGGGGTCGAGGACCAGCTCGCGGAGGAGTTCGCCGGTGGCGGCGTTGACGACGCGGATCTGGAGGTCCTGGACGAGCAGGATGACGCAGGTTCCGGCGTGGGTTCGCCCGATGCCGATGTGGTGGAGCCGGCTGTTGTGCCGCAGGGTGACCGAGCCGGCCTTGTCGACGCGATCGTGCCGGATCCGTTCGTGGGTCTCGGGGTCGGTGGCTGGTCCGGGCAGCGCCTTGGGCATCGAGTCGTAGAGGGTCGCCGGGGGCGCGCGGTGTGGCAGCGAGCGATGCGGTCGTCGGTGGTTGTACTCGTCGGCGAAGAGGTCGAGGAGCGTCTGGAGTTCGGTGATCGTGGACGGCTGGTCGGGTTGGGCGCGGAGCCATTTCTTCATCGTTTGCTGGAAGCGTTCGCACTTGCCGCAGGTGGTGGGGTGGTTGGGTCGGGAGTTCTTCTGGGCCACGTTCCAGTCGCGGAGTTGCTGCTCGAACGCGTTGCGTCCTCCGCGGCGTCCGAAGCCGGCGAGTCGGACGGTGTAGACCATGCCGTTGTCGGTCAG
>JBAUWD010000338.1:0-4799 GCA_049583575.1 Nocardioides sp. | reverse complement strand
ACGACGCACCGCTCCCGCCCTGGCCGGGCCGGAGCCTCGACGAGGTCGCCTCCGAGCTCGCCGGCGAGTGCGCGTGGCTGCTCGCGAACGACGTCCTCCCGGTGGACCTGGTCGAGCGCAACCGACGGGTTGCCGAGGGTGCGCTCCGGCCGTGGCCGCCGGCGTTCGTGCACGGCGACCTGCAGGTGGCCCACGTGTTCGTGGACGGCGACGCGGTCACCGGCGTCGTCGACTGGTCCGAGGCGAGCCGGGGCGATGCCCTGTACGACCTCGCCAGCCTGACGCTCGGACACCCGGAGCACCTCGGCGACGTCGTCGCCGGCTACGACGCCGACATCGACCTCGACGTGGTCCGCGCGTGGTGGTCGTGGCGCAGCCTGGTGGCGATCCGGTGGCTGGTCGAGCACGGCTTCGACCCGGCCTCGCCGGGCTGCGAGGTCGACGTACTGCGGGCGGCGCTGTGAGCCGTGGCCGGTGCGGTCAGGCGAGCGGGTCGTCCCCGAACTCGCGCACCTCCTGCGCGCAGCGACAGGCCGTCGCCAGCTTGGCGGCCCACTCCAGCGCCGCCTCCCGCGCCGGTACGTCGACGACGGTGAAGCCGCCCGAGAGCTGCCGGGTCTCCGGATAGGTGCCGGTGGTGACGGCGCCGTCACCGGCCACCATCACCGGGGGCACGTCCTCGTCCAGTCCGCCGGAGAAGACGTACACCCCGGCAGCCTTGGCCTCCCGGACGACTGCGTGGGCCGCGTCCGCCACCGCGGGACCCTCGTCGTCGGTGATGTGGTCCATCGCGTTGCCGGGGAACGAGATCAGGTATCGCGTCACGTCATGGCTCCTTCGTCGCGGCGGCCCGCCGGTCGCCTCTCACCTCGCTACGAACGCCTCACCGGGGTTCGACACTCTGCCAGAGCAACGACGGCTGACGCCGACCGCTTGGGAGGGAGGCGATTCGGCAAAGCGCCTCGCCCGTCGCACCGGCCAAGTAGCATCGGAGCATGGGACGGGCGAGGCGTGTGCTCGCGGCGGTCGTGGGCCTGGTCTGCGCCTGGCCGGCCGCGGCCGCCGCGCAGACGGAGTACCTGAAGGACCGGACGGGCGACGCCGTCCTGATCCACTTCACCCGGTGCAGCCCGTCGGGCTTCCACTGCCATCGAAGCCGCACCGTCGACCACCGGAACCGGACCGCCGACGTCGTCTGGGCGCGGAACGTGTTCGGCAGGAGGAACCTCACACTGACCATGAAGGTCCGTGGACTCACTTCGGACAAGAGGTTGGTCACGTATCTGGGCTGGGAGATCGACGCTCCGCACCGGCAGGGATGGTCGACCCAGCTCGTCTTCAGCAGGGGTCACGCGGGCTTCGACGTCCTGCCGGTGCGGTCGGGCCACACCTGCCCCGGCGCGCACGCACACGTGGGCCGGGCGCACGACCTGTACCGGCTCACGCTGCCCGCGTCGTGTCTCGGGAGCTCGCACTGGGTCCGCGTCTCGGAGTCGACCATGGTCGTGAACCGGCGCGGCAGCCGATGGTGGTACGACGACCCGCGACAGGGCAGTGGGCTGCAGGTCCGCAGCGGTGTCGCACAGGAGGAGCTGGGCCCCCGCCTGCACCGGCGTCGCCTCGGACGGGCCTCCCGGCCCGCGCCGCCCCGCACGAGGTCCTGACCAGCGGTCCGGGTCAGCCGGCGAGCGCGCGGTCGAGTGCTGCCGTCACGTGCATCGTCGTGCACGGGAAGACGGGCAGCTCGCAGTCGGCCTGCTTGACCAGCAGCTCGAGCTCGGTGCACCCGAGCAGCACCCCGCCGGCCCCTGCGTCCCACAGCTCCTCGACCACCGACAGCACCCGCCGTCGCGTGGCGTCCACGACCCGCCCGTGCACCAGCTCGTCGTAGATGGCGCTGTTGATCCACTCGTGGTGACGCGCGTCGGGCACGACGCTCGCGAGGCCGTGCCGGGCGAGGCGGTCGGTGAAGAACCCGTCGGACATCGCCACGGTGGTGCCGATGAAGCCGACCGTCGTGACCCCCTGACGGCGTACCTCCTCGGCCACCACGTCGCCGAGGTGCAGCAGCGGGATGTCGACCGCCTCCTCGACCTGGTCGGCGACCTTGTGGAACGTCGTGGTGCACAGCAGCAGGAAGTCGGCCCCGGCGCGCTCGACACCGCGCGCCGCCTCGGCGAGGAGCTCACCGACCTGCTGCCAGCGCTCCTCGTCCTCGAGCGCCGACAGCTCGGCGAAGTCGACGGTGCTCAGCACCAGCTTCGGGGAGGACAGGCCACCCAGCCGCGCGGCGACGCCGAGGTTGAGGTCGCGGTAGTAGACCGCGCTGCTCTCCCAGCTCATCCCACCGACGAGTCCGATCGTCTGCATGGGTTGCAGTCTCTCCCGCCGCGGTGTCGAGCGACAGCCGTCCCACCGATCAGACCCGGTGGACCTTGTGCGCGGCGGCCTGGGCGCGCGGCTTGATCACCAGCTCGTCGACGTTGACGTGGGAGGGCCGGGTCGCGATCCAGGCGATGGCGTCGGCGACGTCCTCGGCCACGAGCGGGTCGCGGACGCCGGCGTACACCGCGTCGGCGCGAGCCCGGTCGCCGTCGAAGCGGACCACGGCGAACTCCTCGGTCCGCACCATCCCGGGCGCGATCTCGCTGACCCGGATCGGCTCGCCGAGCAGCTCCAGCCGGAGCGTCTCGGTGACGACCTTGGTGCCGTGCTTGGCGGCCGTGTAGCCGCCGCCGCCCTCGTAGGCGATGCGGCCGGCGGTCGAGCCGACGTTGACGATCAGCCCGTCGCCGCTCGCCCGCAGCGCGGGCAGCAGCGCACGGGTGACGTGGAGCAGGCCCAGCACGTTCACGTCGTACATCCGGCGCCACTCCTCGGGATCGGCGTCGGCCACCGGCGACTGGCCGAACGCTCCGCCCGCGTTGTTGACCAGCACGTGGAGGCTCTCGCCGACCGCTGCGGCGAGTCCCTCCACCGACTCGGGTGAGGTGACGTCGCAGGTGACGGCGGTACCGCCGATCGCGGCGGCGAGGGCCTCGATCCGGTCGCTCCGCCGGGCCGCGCAGCACACGGCGTACCCCTCCCGCGCCAGGGCGCGGGCGGTGGCCGCCCCGATCCCGCTGCTGGCCCCGGTCACGACGGCGGTACGACGGCTCATGCGGCTGATTGTGCCCGGCCGCCACCCCACCCGCGATGCGGCGGAGGGCACCTTTCGGATAGTCCCCGACGAGATGGCTGCCAGATTCCCAAATCCACAGCCATCTCGTCGGGGACTATCAGAGGAGAGAAGGTGCGGGAGGGTGGCACACTGTGGCCGCGATGGGACGACACACGGACTCCGGGCGAGGGCTCCTGGGCCCGCGCCGCATCGCGCAGGTGTGCGGCCTGGTCGGCGGGGTCGCCTGGCTCGTCACCTACTTCCTGGCCAGGGATGGCACCGCGGCGAACGTCCTGCTGTGGGGCGGGGCCGCGCTGTTGACCGTGGCGCTGCTCGAGCTCGGCCTGCTGCTGGTCAGGAGCGACTTCCTGCTGCTGCGGCTGTTCGTCGCGCTCGCCCTGCCGACGCTGGTCTGGGGCGTGCTCAGCCTGATCCTGGGCGCGGTCTCCGACCGGACCGTGGTCGAGGCCGCCTTCGGCGCGGTGGTCGCCCTCATCTCCGGTGCGCAGCTGATCCGGCGCCGGCCCGTGCTGCGCGAGACGCTCTGACGACGCCGGGAATCCCCGGACGCCGCGCGATGTTGGAGCGGTTTGGGCCCGTGTTGTGCGGGAGGAGGAGGCAGGCCGTGGAGCTGACCGAGGCCGACGCCGTGAGGCGCGTGGCGATGATCAGTGTGCACACGTCCCCGCTCGACCAGCCGGGCACCGGCGACGCGGGCGGCATGAACGTCTACGTGCTCGAGCTGTCCCGCCGGCTGGCCGCGGCCGGCATCGAGGTCGACATCTTCACGCGTGCCACGTCGTCGAGGCACGAGCCGGTGCTCGCGGCGTACGACGGCGTCACCGTCCACAACATCCACGCCGGCCCGTTCGAGGGACTCGCCAAGGGGGAGCTGCCGAGCCAGATGTGCGTCTTCGCCCGCGAGGTGCTGCGCACGGAGGCGGCCAAGCCGCTCGGCCACTACGACCTCGTCCACTCCCACTACTGGCTCAGCGGCCAGGTCGGGGCGCTGGCCCGCGACCGCTGGGGTGTCCCGCTGGTGCACACGATGCACACGATGGCGAAGGTCAAGAACGCGGCGCTCGCGGTGGGCGACGTCCCGGAGCCGACGGCGCGGATCATCGGCGAGGAGCAGGTGGTCGAGGCGGCGGACATGCTCGTCGCGAGCACCGACATCGAGGCCAAGCAGCTGATCAACCTGTACGACGCCGACCCGGGTCGGGTGGAGGTCGTGCACCCCGGGGTCGATCTCACGGTGTTCCGGCCGCGCGACGCGCCTGCCGCTCGCGCGCACCTCGGGCTGCGGCCGGACGCCCTCGTCGTGCTCTTCGCGGGACGGCTGCAGCCGCTCAAGGCACCCGACGTCCTGCTCGAGGCGGTCGCGCTGCTGCTCTCCGCCTCGCCGGAGATCCGCTCGCGGCTGGTGGTCCCGGTCGTCGGCGGACCGTCGGGCACGGGCCTGGAGCACCCCGAGTCGCTGGCGGAGCTGGCGATCGCGCTCGGCATCGACGACGTCGTGCGGTTCGTGCCACCGGTGCCGCCGCGCGAGCTGGCGGTGTGGGACGCGGCTGCCTCGGTGGTCGCCGTGCCGTCGTACAACGAGTCGTTCGGGCTGGTCGCCGCCGAGGCCCTGGCGAGC
>JBAUWD010000337.1:0-26751 GCA_049583575.1 Nocardioides sp. | reverse complement strand
CCGTACACCGCAGACGGGAGCTCGAGCGTCGAGGTCGCGGCGGTTCAGGGCGATGTGCCCGGCAACGGCACGGACGTGCTGGCGCACTACCGCGAGATCACGCGCGCCCATGCTGCGGAGACGGTCGAGCTCGCCGACGACGTGCGCACCGGCCTCGCCCAGCGTCCCGACTTCGTGGTGTGGCCGGAGAACTCCACCGCGGTCGACCCGTTCGCCGACGCCCAGCTCGACTCCGAGATCCGGGCCGCCGTGGTAGCGGTGCGCGTGCCCCTGCTGGCCGGCGTCGTGGTCGACGCCGGCCCGCAGCACGTGCTGAACCAGGGCATCGTCTTCGATCCGGTGACCGGGGCGGGGGACCGGTACACGAAGTGGCACCCGGTGCCGTTCGGCGAGTACGTCCCGTGGCGCTCGGTGCTCGGCTCCCGCATCACCCGGCTCCACCCGATCCGTCGAGACATGGTGCGCGGCACCAGGGTCACGCCCCTCGACGTCGGCGGCACCCGAGTCGTCGACGCCATCTGCTTCGACGTGGCGTACGACGACGGGCTGTACGCGCAGGTGTCGCGCGGCGGACAGGTCGTCGTGGTCCAGACCAGCAACGCTGTGTTCATCCACACCTCACAGATCGACCAGCAGTTCGCGATCAGCCGGCTGCGCGCGATCGAGACCCACCGCTACGTCGTGGTGGCGGCGATCAACGGGCTGACCGGCATCATCGCGCCCGACGGCTCGGTGGTCACGACCACGCCGCCGCGCACCCGGTCGTACGCCGAGGCGCGGGTCCGGCTGTACGACGCCGTCACCCCGGCGGTCCGGATCGGACCGTGGCTGGGCCGGGGATGCGTGGGGCTGGTGGTGCTGGGTTGGGTGTGGGGCGCCGGCCAGTATCGTCGTACTCTCCGACCCGCCGCCGTGTCCCACGTCGCGGCACCGCCCAGCGACAGGACCCTCGTGTGACCACTGATCAGCCCGCGACACCGGCCCCGCTGGGCCGGGTGGTGATGGTGATCCCGACCTACAACGAGGCCGACAACCTCGGGTGGATCGTGGGTCGGCTCAGGGCAGCACATCCCGACGTCCACGTGCTGGTCGTCGACGACGGCTCACCCGACGGCACGGGAGATCTCGCGGACGAGCTCGCGGCCGCCGACGAGTGCGTGCAGGTGCTCCACCGGGCTACGAAGGGCGGCCTGGGAGCGGCGTACAAGCACGGGTTCCAGGTCGCGCTCGATGCCGGCTTCGACGTCATCGGCGAGATGGACGCCGACGGCTCCCACCAGCCCGAGCAGCTCCACCTGCTGCTCGCGGCGCTGGGCACGGCCGACCTGGTGATCGGCTCGCGCTGGGTGCCCGGCGGCAGCGTGGTCAACTGGCCGCGCCGGCGCGAGCTGCTGTCCCGGGGCGGCAACCTCTACGTCCGGATACTGCTCGGGGTGAAGGTGCGCGACGCGACCGCCGGCTTCCGGCTGTTCCGGCGATCCGCCCTCGAGGCGATCGACCTCGAGGCCGTCGAGAGCACCGGCTACGTGTTCCAGACCGACATGGTGGTGCGCTGCCTGCGCCTCGGGCTGCGGGTCCGGGAGGTGCCCATCGAGTTCGTCGAGCGCGTCCGCGGCGACTCCAAGATGAGCGGTCAGGTGGCCGTCGAGTCGCTGAAGCGCATCACCTCGTGGGGCCTGCGCGAGCGGCGCGAGCAGGTGACCGGCGCCTGGAGGCGGTCGTGACGAGCGGGCCGCTTCGCCGACGGCGGCTGCGACGCCGCGGCCTGCGCTGGTGGGTGCTGGTGGGCGCGTTCGTGCTGGTACCGATCATCGAGATCTACGTGATCCTCCAGGTCGGCCGAGCGATCGGGGCCTGGTGGACGGTCCTGCTGCTGATCGCCGACAGCATCGTCGGCGCCTGGCTGGTCGCGCACGAGGGCCGCCGCGCCTGGCATGCCCTCACCACGGCCCTGTCGTCGGGCCGGATGCCCGCGCAAGAGCTCGCGGACGGCGCGCTGATCCTGATCGGCGGCACCCTCATGCTCACCCCCGGTTTCGTCACCGACGCCCTGGGCATCCTGCTCATCCTGCCGATCACCCGGCCGGCCGCCCGGGGGCTGCTCACCCGGGTCGTCTCCCGACGCCTCCTCGACGTACGACGCCCCGGACCCGGGTCTGCGGGACCCGTGGTCCGGGGCGACGTGATCGACGAGTGACGCGTCGAGCGGTCTAGGCGGTCGTCTTGCGACGACGCCGCTGATCGGGGGACGCTGTCCGCCCGATCGTGCGTGGCTCACGCGTTGGACTTCACGCGGCGCTTGGCGTTGGTGCGGTGCAGGTGCGCCGGACCGATCTCGCCGCCGCGGAGCAGCTCGAGCCGCTCCTTGAGGATGTCCTCGAGCTCCTTCTCGGAGCGGCGCTCCAGGAGCATGTCCCAGTGCGTCCGCGCCGGCTTCTCGCTCTTCTCCTCGGGCGCGATGCCCGAGGTGCTGAGCGCCTCGGCTCCGCAGCGTGGGCACTCCCACACCGCCGGGACGTCGGCCTCGACCGACATCGTGACCTCGAACTCGTGGCCGTTGACACAGCGGTATCCGGACTGCTGCCGAGCGGCGAACTCGATGCCGCGCTCGTCCTCGAAACTCTGTCCCCCCAGCCGCGCTCCACGAAGTGTGCGCTCTGCCATGAGGTTCACCTCCCGGTGTTGTTTGCCCCCACGCACGCCCCTTGGGCGTACATCTACAAGACGTCCGTACCCCATAGTCGTGACGAGATACAGCTGCGGATTTCCTTGCCTTGTTCAACGTACGCCGTAGGCGTGGTGTTCCTCCACCCGGCCGCGAGCCGGGTCACATGCCAGCCGGTACGGCGTTCCCGGCCTCGCGGATGCCACGGACCGGGTCGAGCCGCACCAGGAAGGCCGCGCCGAGCACGAAGAAGACGATCAAGGCGACGATCGCGGGGCGGTAGGAGCCGGTGAGCTGGAAGACCAGGCCGAACAGGAAGGTCCCGAACCACGACGTACCCCGTTCGCATGCGTTGTAGAGGGCGAAGTACTCGCCCGCACGGCCTCGGGGGATGAGCAGGCTGAAGAACGAACGCGACAGGGCCTGCGTACCGCCCATCACGAGGGCGATCGCGACCCCGGCGAGCAGGAACGTCGCGACGTTCTTGCGGGGCAGGAACATCGCGAGCACCACGATGGCCATCCAGGCGTACGTGCCCCACAGGATGCAGCGGTAGGCGCCGTACGACGCGGCGAGCCGGCCGAACGCGAGGGCGCCGCCGAACGCGACGAACTGGATCAGCAGGATCGTGGCGATCAGGACGCTGTCACCGAAACCCAGCTGCTTGGAGCCGTAGGTGGACGCGACCCCGATCACGGTCTGGATCCCGTCGTTGTAGAAGAGGAACGCCACCAGGAACGTCAGGGTCATCGGGAACCCTCGCATCTCGCCCAGCGTCGTGAAGAGCTGGCCGAAGCTGCGGCGTACCAGCCCGCCGGACTCCGGAACGACGTCTCGGGCCGGCCGGTCGCGCAGCCGGCTGACCGGGATGACCGTGAACCCCGCCCACCACAGGGCGGCCGACAGCAGCGACAACCGGACGGCCAGCTCCTTGTCGAGCCCGAACGTGCCGTGCAGGAGGACCACCACGAGGTTCAGCGCGAGCAGCAGACCGCCACCGAGATAGCCCCACGCCCAGCCCCGCGACGACACGCGGTCGCGCTCGTCCTCGTCGGAGATGTCGACCAGGATGGCGTAGTAGCTCACCAACGAGCATCCGGCCAGGATGCTGCTCATCACGATCGCGACGGCTGCGAGCTGCCACTGGTCGCCCCGCATCAAGAAGAGCAGGGCAGCGCAGAGCGAGCCCGTCCAGGCGAACCCGGCCATGTGCCACTTCTTGTGCGACGACCGGTCCACCAGGGCGCCCACCACCGGCAGGATGAGCGCGCTCGCGATGGTCGCGAAGCTGGTGAGGTAGAACGGCAGCGACCCGGCGGCGAGGTGGAGTCCGAGCACGTCGACGGTCCGGTCGCAGCTCTCGTCGGCGGAGTTCCCGCAGCCGGCGGCACGACCGGCGACGGTGATCATGTACGGCGCGAAGAGGACCGTGAGCACGGTCGTGTAGTAGGCGGAGTTGGCCCAGTCGTACCAGTTCCACGCCTTCTGCTCGCGCGCCCGCGACAGCGGCCTCCGATCGGCGACGTCCTGGCCCATCAGGCGCCGGTTCTCCCGCCGTACCACTGACCGCGCTCGCGCAGCACGGACCGGAGCAGGTCCGTGCGGTCGGTCATCAGCCCGTCGACACCGAGATCGAGCAGGAAGCGCATCTCGTCGGGATCATCCACGGTCCACACGTGCACCTGCAGGCCGGCGGCGTGGGCGCGCCGTACCAGACGGCGGGTGGCGACGGTGAGACGGCCGAGGCGGTGCGGAACCTGCAGCGCGGCCGGCCGGCCACGAGTGACGCGTCGTGCCCAGGTGGCGGGGAGCAGGACGTACGACGCGACCTCTGCCGGGGAGGCCGACGTGGGAACTCGCGGGCCCGCCAGCCGGCGGAAGCGGTGCAGGCGTCGGCCGGAGAAGGAGCCGACCAGGACGCGGTCGTGCAGCCGGTGCTGCTCGACGAACGCCGCCAGCGGGGCCACGGCGCCGTCCGACTTCAGGTCGAGGTTGAACCGGGCGCCGGGGAAGGCGTCGACCAGCTGCTCGAGTGTGGGGATGCGCTCGACGCCCGAGACGCGGACGCGGCGGAGGTCGCCGGAGTCGAGGTCGGCGATGCCTCCGGCGCCGTCACTGACGCGTTCGAGGAGCGCGTCGTGGAAGGCGACGAGCACCCGGTCACCCGTCACGTGGACGTCGGTCTCGAGATGGCGGTAGCCCAGTCCCACGGCGTGCGCGAACGCCTTCTCGGTGTTCTCCAGGCCGACCAGGTCGGGATGCCCCGCCCCTCCCCGATGCGCGAACGCGAGTACCGGCCCTCCGTCATCGAGGAACGGGTAGCCCGTGCGCACCGCCGTCACGCTGAGCAGTATGCGTCCTCGTCCTACGACCCGCGTCCTGGGCGTCCTCGGCCGCCCCGAGGGTGTGGGGTGTCACCCTCACCGTTTGGTGCCAAACCGCAGACTTTCGCGCCGCATCTCCGCCGTTTGGTCCCAAACCGCAGCCGGTCGGTGACTCCTGGGGCAGAAGTGACTCAGAGGTCCCGGAAGGGCTCGATCTGGGCCCCGAGCAGGTTGAGGCGCTCGGCGAGGTCTTCGTAGCCACGGTGGATCACGTACGTCGACCGCAGGACCGAGGTGCCCTTCGACGCCAGCATCGCCAGCAGGATGACCACCGCCGGACGCAGTGCCGGCGGGCAGACGATCTCGGTGCCGGTCCAGCGAGTCGGCCCCTCGACCATCACCCGGTGCGGGTCGAGAAGCTTCAGCTGCCCGCCGAGCTTGTTGAGCTCGACGAGGTAGATCGCGCGGTTCTCGTAGACCCAGTCGTGGATCAACGTCTGGCCGTCCGCGACTGCCGCGATCACCGCGAAGAAGGGAAGGTTGTCGATGTTGAGTCCCGGGAACGGCATGGGGTGGATCTTGTCCAGCGGCGCGGTCAGGTGCGATCGGTGTGTCGTCAGGTCGACGAGGCGGGTGTGGCCGTTGCGGGCGACGTACTCCTCGGACCGGGTGTACTTGAAGCCCATGTTCTCGAGCAGGGCGAGCTCGATCTCGAGGAACTCGATGGGCACCCGCTTGATGGTGATCGACGACTCCGTGACGATCGCCGCCGCGAGCAGCGACATCGCCTCGATCGGGTCCTCGGCGGGCGCGTAGTCGACGTCCACGTCGATGGTCGCCCGGCCGGTCACGGTCAGGGTCGTCGTACCGACCCCTTCGACGTCGACGCCCAGCTTCTGGAGGTAGAAGCAGAGGTCCTGGACCATGTAGTTGGAGGACGCGTTGCGGATGATGGTGGTGCCGGGGTGCAGGGCCGCGGCCATCAGGGCGTTCTCGGTGACAGTGTCGCCGCGCTCGGTGAGGACGATCGGGCGAGTGGGCTCCACCGAGCGATTGACGGTCGCGTGGTAGAAGCCGTCGCTCGCCTTGACCTCGAGTCCGAACTGCCGGAGCGCCGCCATGTGGGGTTCGACACTGCGAGTGCCGAGGTTGCAACCCCCGGCGTACGGGAGCTCGAAGCTCTCCGCGCGGTGGAGCAGCGGCCCGAGGAACATCAGGACGGAGCGTGTACGACGCGCCGCGGACTCGTCGATGGCGCTCAGGTCGAGCTCGTTGGGGGGCACGATCTCGAGGTCGCCCTCGTCGCCGATCCAGCGCGTGTGCACTCCGAGGCTGCCGAGCACCTCGAGCAGGCGGTTGACCTCCTCGATGCGCGCGACGTTGCGAAGCCTCGTCCGGCCACGGTTGAGGAGGGAGGCGCACAGGAGGGCAACACCGGCGTTCTTGGAGGTCTTGACCTCGATCTCGCCGGACAACGTCGTGGGGCCGGTGACCCGCAGGTGGGTCGGACCAGCGCCGAGAGCGACGATCTCGGAGTCGAGCGCGGAGCCGATGCGGGCGACCATCTCGATGGAGAGGTTCTGGTGGCCCTTCTCGATCCGGTTGACCGCGCTCTGGCTCGTGTTGAGCCGGTCGGCCAGCTGCTGCTGTGTGAGCCCGCGGTGCGTCCGGGCGTCCCGGATCAACTGCCCGATCCGGCCCTTGAAGTCCTCGGTCATGGGCACAAGATATCTCATCTGTGAGATAGTTCTGCACTCCTCGGATCGGGCGTGTGGGACACGATGGCTGGCATGACGTTACTCGGGAGGGCGCGATGATCAAGGCGGTGGTCCTCGACATCGGCTCGGTGCTCGAGGTGATCGACGACTCGGTGTTCCCCGAACCCTTCGAGCGTCGGCAGGGACTGGCAGCAGGCTCCGTCGCGGCCGCATCCGACTTCCCTGGCGACCCGCTCGTCGGCGCCGTGAGTGAGGCGGAGGTCAGGTCGCACTGGCAGGACCGGCTCGGGCTGGACGACGACCAGGCGGACGAGCTGATGGCCGATCAGTGGCGATGGTACGTCGGAGCGCTCGACCAACCGCTGTATGACTGGTTCGCCGGGCTGCGGGGGAGAGGACTGGTCGCGGGCATCCTGTCGAACTCCGGCCCCGGCGCCCGGGAGGCTGAGCGAGTCTGGAGGTTCGAGGAGATCACCGACGACATGGTCTACTCCCACGAGGTCGGCCTGGCCAAGCCCGACCCGAGGATCTATGAACTCACTGCACGGCGCCTCGACGCACGGCCGAGCGAGATCGTCTTCCTCGACGACGTGCTCGCCAACGTCGTCGCGGCCCGCGCGGCCGGCTGGCACGCCGTACTGCACGTGGACACCGAGCGCTCCATCACTGAGATCGAGCGGATCATCGCGCGCGAGCCCACCTGACATAAGTGCTCGCAATGCTGCCGTTTGGTCCCAAACCGCAGCATTTCTGGCCCCAGAGCTGCGGTTTGGGACCAAACGGTGGGTGGCTGAGCCAGGCCCGGTCGCGAGGCGACGGAGTCAGAAGGAGGAGTCAGAAGGAGGAGACGACCAACTGGCTGCCGGGCAGCACGCAGGGTGCGCAGTCGCAGCGCTCGTCGCAGGCCAAGAAGGTGTGCATCGCGTGGCCGCACCGGGAGCAGGGGAGGTCGTGCGACAGGTGCTGGTCGTCATCGGTGACGGAGTCCCACATGGCCGGATGCCCTTCCCTTCTGCTTTGCCCGAGTGCACCAATCGTGCAGTCCATCCAGCATGCGGGCGGGCCGAAACGCCGGAAATGGTCCGTCCGGACCATGGCTTCAGGACGAAAGTCACCAGTCCTGGGGGCTTCAGGCGACGAGGAAGCGCAGAGCGCGGCGGGTCGCGAACCACAGGCAGAGAGCCGACATCGACAGCCCGAACACCGCGGTGGCCGTGAGCACGCTGGTCGATCCGGCGACCGCCCCGAGGGCCGGCACGGACAGCGGCATCAGCGTCATGTCGCCCAGGCTGCTCACCGAGCTGACGCGGCCGAGGTGCGACGGCTCGATGACCCGGATGAACGCCGCGCCCAGCCACACCGATGCCACCCCGGCGGTGAACCCGAGCACCGCCATCGCAACCACCAGCGACGGGCGCCAGCCGATACCGACGCACGCGATCGCGAACCCCTGGACGATCAGGGCCCGGAAGCCCGCAGAGGTGCCGTACGTCGGCCGCCACTTGATCGCGACCATGCTGCCGGCGATGGCCCCGGCTGCCAGGCACCCGTCGGCGACCCCGAACCAGCCCGCGCCCCAGCCGGACCCGTTGACCCGCAGCGCGACGCCGAGGCCGGTGACCGGCGTGACGAACACGTTCAGCGCCGCCAGGCCGATCACGAAGAGCTTGGCGGTGTCATGGCTGCGGAGATACCGCATCCCGTCGGCGAACGAGTCACGCCACCGACCCTCGGTGCTGCGCGGCAGGAGATACCGTCGTCGTACGACGAGGACCAGGACCAGCGCGATCACCATGAACGTCGCGGCGTCCACCAGCATCGACACCACCGGGCCGCCCCAGGCGACCAGCACGCCCCCGGTCGGGGCGCCGAGGAGCCGCATGACGCGCCCGTTGATCTGGTTCCACCCCATCACGGTGCCGACCTCGTCCCCGGCGACGAGCTGCCGCACGAGCGTGTTGCCCGCAGGGAGCGTCAGCCCCGCTGCGACACCGAAGCAGATCGCGATCCCCAGCAGGATCGGTGCGCCGTGCACGCCCGCCGACCAGCCGATGGCGCCCAGCACCAGGACGCCGGCCCGGCCCAGCTGTCCGGACACCAACAGGCGCCGCGGGTCCAGCCGGTCGGCCAGCACCCCGCCGAGCAGGACGAGGCCGGCCTGCGGCAGCATCTCGGCGCCCAGGACCGCGCCGGCCACGACGGGTGAGAGGGTGTGCGCCGCGGTCCAGGCCAGGGCCACGGTCCACACCCAGTCGCCGAACATCGAGACCGCGACCGCGACGAGCCAGGTGAGCACCATGGGGTCGCGGCGGACCGGCGGGGGAGGGGGGCCGATCAGCTCGGGCGCGGACGCCTGGCTGGTCACGGGCGCACCGGCTCGCTCGGGAACACCCGGGCGATCGCTCGGACCGGACGGCGTTCGGCCTGGGGGTGCTCGCGCTGGTCGGTGACGCACCCGTGGTGCCACTCGACGACGAGCCGGGTCAGCCGTTCGCCCAGGTCGGCGAGCTGCTCGACGGTCGCGTACGCGACCGAGTCGACCGACTCCGCAGCCTGCCGCCACTCCGGCTCGTCGTGCGCCTGCCGGTCCAGCCACCCGGCGACGGCGCGTACCTGGTGACGGAAGTTCTCACCTTCGGCGGCCTCCGCGACGCGGCGCCCGAGGCTGCCCTCCTCGAAGTCGTCGACGCTCCAGCTCAACGGCCGGTTACGCATCCGCCACCAGCTCTCACGGGTGTCGCGAGCCAGCTCCGGTGCCGGCTCCACCAGGTCCTGCCGGTGCAGCACCTTCAGGTGGTGGCTGACCGAGCCGACGGCGAGGCCGGTCCGGGCCGCGAGCTGTCCGACGTTCGCGGGGCCCCGCAGGAGGAGGAGCTCGGTGAGCCAGCGGCGGATCGGGTGGTGGTAGGCGACCAGCAGGTCCGCGAGCTCACTGCCCGGGTCTCGCCCGGGTGCGGGAGTCGACTTCACATGTCGCTCGGCGGCGGTACGACGAGGCATGCGACCACCCTGTCGGGCCGGGGACCCGACGTACAAGCCCTCTTGTATGAATCAGAGCCGGCCGGGGTAGGTCGACCGTGCCCGGCGCCGGTGGGTTCACATTGCGGACGCTTTGCGTCCGTATGGTGTGCCATGGTGGGCTCTGTGGACGACAGCAGCCCGACGGCCCGGGCTCTCCTCGTGCTCGAGATGCTGCAGAACACACCCGGCATCCGCGCCCAGCAGGTGGCCGACCGGCTGGGTCTCTCCGACCGTGCGGTGCGTCGCTACGTCGCGGTGCTGCGCGAGGCGGGCATCCCGGTCGAGTCGACGCGAGGACGCTACGGCGGGTACCGGATCGGGCGCGGGTTGCGGGTGCCGCCGCTGATGTTCACCGAGACCGAGGCCCTCGGTCTGGTGATGGCGGTGCTCGAGGGCCACGGCGCCGCCGATCCCCAGGACCCGGTCGGCAGCGCGCTCGGCAAGATCGTGCGCGTGCTGCCCGAGGCCCTGGCGCGACCCGTGGACGCCGTACGCCGGGTGACGGCCCGCGGCTGGCACGTCGGGGTACCCCAGATCGACCTCACGGCCGCGCTGGTGCAGGCGAGCGCCACGCGGCACCGGGTGCGGCTCGGCTACCGGTTCGAGCCGGACCACGACAGCGAGATGGACGTGGACCCGTGGGCGGTCGTCGTACGCCATCGACGGTGGTACCTGCTGTGCTGGTCGCACAGTCGCGACGCCCTGCGGGTGCTCCGCGTCGACAGGGTGACCCGGGTCGACGAACTGGCCGCGACGTTCACTCCGCCTGAGGACCTCGACGCCGTCCGCATGATCGAGGAGCACCTGTCGCAGGGGTGGCGCTACCAGGTCGAGGTCGAGATCGATGCTGCGGTGGACGACGTCAAGGACTGGATCCCGCGGACGCTCGGGCGCCTCGAGCCGCTGGGGAGAGCACGATGCCGTCTGGTCGCCACGACGGATGAACCCGACTGGTACGCCGCGCAGCTCACCGCCCTGCGCGCGTCGTTCCGGCTGGTCGGCTCGCCCGAGGTCGCCGCCGCCGTGGCCGCCCTGTCCCGACGCCTGCAGCGCGCCGTTCCCACGCAGGCGAAGGGACGGTGATCGAGGCGGGAAGCACCGGACGCGACGTACGGCACGGGGAGGGCGCGGCGGCACGACACGCGGCATCCGCCACCTGGCGGATGTCGCCAAGGGCGGCGCAGGACAGTAGGACGGCGACGGACGTAGCATGGCTCACGTGCTCGGGGCGTCGCGGGAGCCTTCGCTGCGGGGGCGGGACGACGAGGTCGACCAGCTCCGGTCGGTCCTCGATCGTGCCATGTCCGGCCGCCTCTCCGTGGTCGTGATCGAGGGCGAGGCGGGGATCGGCAAGACGCGCCTGATGGAGCAGGTGCTCCAGACCGCGCGCGAGCGCGACTGTCAGGTGGCCTCGGCGAAGGCCGAGGAGATGGAGCAGCACCGCCCGTTCGGGGTGGTCGCGGCCGCCCTGGGCTGTACCCGAGACGCCGCGGACCCACGACGCGCCGCGATCGGGAGCCTGATCTCGGCCCACGACAGCAGCGAGCGCCGGCCGCTGACGGTGAGCAGTGACCCGGGCCTGCAGTTCCGGGTGGTCGATGCGCTGGGCGACCTCGTCGAGTCACTCGCGAGCGACCGGCCCCTGGCCCTCGCGCTCGACGACCTCCAATGGGCCGACCCGTCCAGCCTGCTCACTCTGGGTTCGATCGCGCGGACCGCGCTGGGCCTGCCGGTCGCCCTGTTCGCGTGCTGCCGGCCCTTCCCGCGGCCGCCGGCGATGGTGCGCCTTCTGGAGTCATGGGGTCCCCTCGAGCCGCGGCGGATCGGCCTCCGACAGCTGGGGGAGGACGACGTCCGGGACCTGGTCGCCGAGCTCCTGGGGGCCGACCCCGGTCCGGATCTCCTCGGCGCGGTCGCCGGCGCCGCGGGGAACCCGCTGTTCGTGACCGAGCTGCTGAACGCGATCGTGCAGGACGGAGGCCTGCGCACGACGGACGGTCGCGCCGACGTGAGCGGGTCGGCGCCGCCGCCGTCCTTGAACCTCACCATCCTCGGCCGCCTCAGCTCGCTCCCCGAGGAAGCGATCCAGGTGCTCAGGGCCGGGTCCCTGCTGGGATCGACGTTCTCGATCACCGAGCTGGGCGCCGTCCTGGCCCGACCGGTCACCGACCTCAGCCCCGCGGTCGAGGCGGTTCTCGACTCCGGCGTGCTCGAGGAGAAGGGAGTGCTCCTGCAGTTCCGCCACGACCTGATCCGCGAGGCGGTGTATGCGGACCTGCCGACCAGCCTCCGGCACGCGCTGCACCGTGAGGCGGCGGGCCGCCTGGCCGAGGCTCGGATGCCGGCCTCCCGCGTGGCCGAGCAGTTCGCGCGCGGTGCGATGAGCGGCGACCTCGAGGCGATCGACTGGCTGATCCGGGCGGCGCGGGAGGTGTCGGCGACCTCTCCCGAGACCACCTCGGACCTGCTCGGGCGCGCCCTCGCGCTGATGGAGACGACTGATCCTCGTCACGACGGCTTGGTGGTCGAGCAGGCAGACAGCCTGATGCTGGCCGGGCGCGTCACCGACGCCGTGACCACATGCGAGTCCGTGGTGAACCGGAGCGGGTCCCAGCGGGTCAATGCCGCGGCGCAGCTCCGGCTCGGCGCCGCACTCATGGTCAACGGCAGGCCGACGGAGGCCCTGTACGAGCTGGACGCGGTGACCGGGTCGGCGGACAGCACCGACGAGATGCTGGCGCTCGGTCTCTCGGAGGCCAGCTTCGCGCACCTGTGGCTGGGGGACTTCGACACCGCAGAGGAGACCGCGTCGAGGGCAGGGTCGGTGGCGAGTCGATGCGGCCACCACCGTGCTTCGACGGCCGCACTGGCCACCCGCTCGGTCGTGGCCTGCTTGCAGGGGCACGTCGCCGAGGCGCTGAAGCTGAGCGATGAGGCGGTCGCGCTGGCCGACCAGAGCCCGGGCCGGGTGGGTCACGCGTTCCCGGTGTACGCCTCGCGGGGCTGGCTCTTCATGGAGCGGGACGAGCACGCGATGGCTGGTCACGCCCTCTCCACCGGGCGCGAGATCTGCGAGGAGCTGGGCGTCCGCTGGCCGTTGGCGACGTACCAGGCCTACCTGGCCGTCGAACGCTTCGTCGTCGGGGAGTGGGACGACGCGGTGGCCGAGCTGGAGACGGGGATGGCGCTCGCGGAGGAGACGGGCGTCACCTATGCGGTGAAGCCGAGCCTGAGCGCTCAGGCGACGATCCGGCTGTATCGCAACGACCTGCCCGGTGCCTGGCAGGCCGTCCGCGACGCCGAGGCGGTGGCCGACCGGGGATCGCGCCTGTTCGACTACCGCGTGCTGCTGGCCCGGGCGCTGCTGCTCGAGGCCGAGGGCGACGCTGCCCAGGCCTACGCGGCCCTGGCCGGCCGGTGGCGGGTCTGCCGCAGCGCGGACATGGCCATCGACTATCCCGCCGTGGGCCCGGACCTCTCGCGCCTGGCGCGAGCGGCCGGTGACACCGACCTGGCCGAGGAAGTGCTGGCCGCGGTCGAGGAGGTCGCTGAGCGAAACCAGGTGCCGTCCATGACCGGTGCCGCGCTGCGCTGCCGTGGCCTCGTGACCGACGACCTCGACGCCGCGGTGCAGGCGGTGGAGTCCTACGCCGAGGGTCGACGTCTGCTGGAGGTCGCCCTGGCGAGCGAGGAGGCCGCCGGTCTCGCGGCACGCCGGGGAGACGAGGACCTCGCCCGCTCGCTCATGGAGAGGGCTGGCGGTGTCTACGAGGGGCTCGACGCGAGCCGGGGCGTCATGCGGGTCGACGCGCGACTGCGCACCCTCGGCGTACGCCGGGGCCGGCGCGGCGCCCGTCAGCGACCGCGGAGCGGGTGGGACAGCCTGACCCCGACGGAGGGGACGGTCGCGGACCTGGTCGGCGAGGGCCTGTCCAACCCGCAGATCGCGGAGCGCTTGTTCATCTCCCGTCGTACCGTGCAGACCCACGTGGCCCACATCTTCAGCAAGCTCGACATCGCCTCCCGCGCCCAGCTGGCGGCACTCGTCGCTGTGCACGGCGGCGGGCCGGGTGGCGGCAGCCTCTGAGCCCCTATTGACCGCTTCTCCGAGTTCGCCGATAACTGACACTGACTCGGGCGCCACGGCGGTGGGCGCGTGGGTGGTCGGGCAGTGGCGTGAGGTCGCCTCGGAGTACACCGCTGGGTTGAACGCTCAGCAGGTCACGCCGATCACGGGGCCGGTGGGGTGGCTGAAGTACCTGTCCAAGCATGCGGCGCGTGGGGTGCGGCACTACCAGCGGCAGGGCAAGCCTGCGGGCTGGGATCGGACGGGCCGTCTGTGGGGTCACGGTGGTGAGTGGCCCGCGGTGGAGCCTCTGCGCGTTGACCTCACGACCGGTCAGGCGTGGCGGCTGCGGCGGCTGGTGAAGCGCTACGCCATCGCGCAGGCTCGAGCAGCGGCGCTGGGTTACGAGCGGTCGGGTCAGACGGGCAAGGCGGCGGCGGCCTGGGACTCGGTGTCCTACCTGCGCGGCATGCTCAAGTCCTCCGATCAGGTCGGGGCGTGCCGAGGGGTGTCGGAGTGGGCGTCGCAAGAGATGGTCATGCGGCTGGCCGTAGCGGCGGGATGGGACGGGGTGTTGGTGTGAACACTGTCGACGGGTTCGCCTTCGCGCGGCTGTTCAGGAACAGGTGCAGCGCATGCGGCTCGGATCGGCTGACCTGGGGGAGTCTGGAGGAGGTCGACGGCCAACTCGACGCGGGCGAGGCCGCCAGCGACTGGTTGGGGCTGGGCTCCGGACCCGGGCTGATGGAATTCGTCGCGTGGCGATGCGGCGACTGCGGCGAACTCGGAATCTTCGGCCCCGTTGAGGCCGGACCGTGACGGATCGGGCCAGGGAGCGCCAGGTGGGACGCCGCAAGCGAAGCGCGGGGCCCACCTGGCGCACCCAACGCGAACCGTGCCGGATCTGCCTGGAACGGGAATGGCCCGAACGCCTCATCGGCCAGATCTGCCCCACGTGTCGACGCGACTGGCTACAGGTCTGAAGTCGACACTGGGTGATGTGGCAGATCCGTACTTCGATGACGTGGGGGCACGTCGACAGGCGATGCTCTGGGCATGCGCGGCGTGGCGGCAGTTGGACCGTTGGGAGCCGCTGGTCGCTCGGGCTGTGTGGGGCACCTATGCCCAGGGGACGCCGCCACCCGGCTCCATCTGGTGGGAAGGTGAATCGGAACGCCACTTCGCCATCGTGGCGATGGACCACATGCTGGAAGCGCTCAACATGTGGTCGACCCCGGTGAAGGGGATTCCGGCCATCGTGCGTGACGAGGTGCAGGAGGTGCGCGACCTGGTCACGCACTGGAAGGACAACATGCCGGTGTTCAACGTGCGACCTCGTACCCAGTCCCCGCCGAGGAGCACCGGTCAGCGATTCGCGGCGCGCAACCCCAACGTCACGCCCTTCGACCCGCTGGCCTGGAACTCCCGACGTGGCGCGATGCTGACCAAGAACGTGTCAGCACCCGAGGCACGCGCGGCGATCAAGGCAGTGCTGGATGCGGCCGTCGCTGAGGCGCCAGAATTGGTGCCCTACCTGCCGCCAGAGGCACCATCGCCCTGGTTCGTGGACGAGCACGGGAACTGTTGGCCGCTCCAAGCGAAAGACCTCTGAACGAACTCACATGCCGATGAGCGGATGTCTCAGATCAGACAAGGTCTCGTGCGGTCAAGCGCTGCGCACCATCTCGGTGAGGGTTAGAACCGAGGGAACCACGCCCGCGATGGTGGCGGCCACTCGGCCTCGCGAGTCTAGGACGACGGTTGCCGGGACTGCGTTGGGTGAGAGCGTGCCGGTGAAGGCCAGCATGGCCTTCCCGCCAGGTGAGTAGAACGACGACCAGGGCACCCCGAAGTGCGCCACGAATGCCTTAGGCGCAGCGGTGCCCAGATCACGGATGTCGATGCCCACGAAGTTTGCGGAGGATCCCAGTCGCTTTGACGCCGCCACGAGTGTGGGCGCCTCCTCGCGACAAGGCGGGCAGGCTGCCCACCAGATCGTGACAACTGTCGGCTTGCCACGCATGGCGGCCAAGGACAGTTGGTGGCCCTCGAGATCGGTACCTTCGAGCGCGACGGGATGACCCCGGTCAGGGGCCGCGATGAGGCGGATGCCACCGTCACCGCCCACGTACTGCTTGCTTCCTGTCCCTTGCAAGGAACTACACCCGGTCAGTACCGGGGCTACCCCGCATAGCACGACGATCACCAGTCGCACCGAGACCCACGCAGAACGCCGTCCGTCCGCCGTAGCCATGGCGTCAATATGCCAGCGATGTCACGGTGCTCGCGCGAATGGCTCGACTATCGACGTCTGCTCATGCCGCTGTCAGTGCGCTGGGAGGGGCCGGGGGCAGTGCCGGGTTCTCGGGTCGCAGGGGCCCCGGGCGCGCGACGGAGGAGCGCGGTTGGGGGGGCGATGGCGGTGCTCCCGGCCCCGGTGGTGACTCGTGCAGGGCTGGGTTTCGGGGCGGCTGTCGGCGGCGTGTGGAAGGCTCTGCATCTAGTGCGGCCGGGCCCCCAATAAGCGTCGGGGGGAAGTGCGCCCCCGGCATGTGCGCGCAGGCCTCGCGTGGCCAAGGACGACGCCTCCTGGTCACGCGAAGGACTCCGCTCCGTGCTCTGCTCATCCGGCTTTGCGTCGACTCTTGAACCACTCCAGCCGTCGTGGCAGTCGTCTGGTGGGCATCCTCCACTGCCGGTCCTCCTGGCGTTGCTGGTCGGCCCGGTCCCGACGCAGCTGCGCCTGTCTAGCGGCCTGGCGGGTGATCTGCAGCGCGGTCCCGATCTGACCCCAACTGCGTCCCTCGTCGCGGGCTGCCAGGACCAGAAGCCCGATCGCATCGTGGATGCGCTCTTGGGCGTGTCGCGCGGCTTGCAGGTGGTCCAGGGGCCGCTGAGGGCCACACCTGGTCTGCTCCAGGTCGTCGACGGCTCGGCCCAGCAGCCAACGGGCGTGGGTGCCGGATTCGGTGCTCACGTCAACGCAGATTGTCACCCGACCAGCATTCCCGTGGCCGAATGGCCGACAACATCAATTCACGCCGAGAAAGGTGCTAGCAGCAGCAAGCACAGCACATTTCCGAGGACCCACCTCGGCGCGCCTGCCGGGCACACCTTCTTGATTAGTAGTCACATATCAGCACGCGGTGACTACAGGGTCCCCGTGGGACAACCAAAGAGATGCCCCGACGCGGCTGCAACCGCTCGGGGCATGGACGCCTCAGGAGTGATCTGAGTGGCGACACTTCAAGCGTACGAGAACGGACTGACCCTCGGATGGCCCGGAGGACGCAAGCCATGCGACAAGGGCACGGTGGTCTACCTAGGCCCCGGCTGCTGCCACCGAGAGCGCTGCGAGTGCACCCAGGGGCCACGCGTGCTGTGCTGCGCTCACGCGCCCACCAAACGCGGTGACGTCGTGGGCTGGTCGGCCGGCGCAGTCCGCCGGCACACCGCCTGGCTGCGGTCGGTCGACACCACACAGCTCGACGGCACCGGCGCAGCCGTCACGCTCACGATGCTCGACTGCCCACCAACCTCCGACGACTGGACCCGGCTGCTCAAGGTTCTCCACCAACGTCTGCGACGCTCAGGACTGCTCCGGTGGCACTGGGTCGTGGAGTGGCAGAGACGAGGGGTCCCGCACCTACACCTGGCCATCTACGCCCCTTCTGGCTGGGTTGCTCCCGGGTGGGATCAATCGCCGATAACTGACATTATGTCAACTCGTGTTCGGCCACGGGAACCCTGGCCCCCTTCTTGAACCACCTCGGTGTGGGGTCTCATCACCGTTTGGTACCAAACCGCATCGATTCGGCCCCTGGAACTGCGGTTTGGCACCAAACGGTGGGTGTCAGCCCCCGCGGCGCGCGGTGACGACGGGTCCGACACGCCCAGGTTGCGCGGCGCGACGATGCGCGCAATGGTGGAACGCGTCCTGCCAGCAATCGACGAAGGAGAGCACGGTGCTCACCCTCACGGAGAACGCCAGCACGATCGTCAAGGACATCGCCGCACAGCAGGGCGGGTCCGACACCAGTGGTCTGCGCATCAGCAGCGAGGATCCCGCGAAGGGGCTGATGGTGACCGCAGCCGACCACGCGCTACCGGGCGACGACACCGTCGACGCCAACGGCGCCGTGGTCTACCTCGATCCCCCGGCCTCGCAGCAGCTCGCGGACCAGATCCTGGACGCCTCGGTGGACGAGGCCGGGCGGGTGCAGTTCGCACTCGCACCCCAGAGCTGACGAGGTCCACGACCCGGGTGTTCGCGCGCCCGGGGTCGTGCACGTCCGGCCCAGCTGCGGTGTCGGCGCAGCTCAGCCGAGTCCCACCAGCTCCCAGCCGCGGTCCAGCAGGTCGTAGCGCAGGACCGCCCAGATGATCAGCCCGGCACCCGCGAGCCCGAGCACCGTGACCACGGTGGTGTGCACCGGCTTCTCCTTGGCGAGCGCCCAGGCGTCGGCACCGCGCGCCCGCACCGGGCGCAGCCAGTGCCGGGCGAACTCGAACTCGAGGGACCACAGCCACAGTCCCGCCAGGACCGGCGGGATGGTGAGCGGCCCGGGCAGGACGATGAGGACCAGCCCGGTGACGATCAGCACCAGCCCGGCCACGAACAGGAGGACGCGGCGCACGGTGCGGGACACGGCGCCCTCGTCAGCCCCGCACCGGTCCGGCCATCAGCCGAGTGCGACGATCGCCGCGTCGTAGTCCGGCTCGGTACCGATGTCCTCGACCAGCTGGGTGTGCAGCACCGTGCCGTCGGTGTCGAGCACCACGACGGCGCGAGCCAGCAGCCCGCGCATCGCGCCGTCGACCATCGTCACGCCGTAGTCCGTGCCGAATCCACTGCGGAACGACGAGCCGACGACGACGGACTCGATGCCCTCGGCCCCGCAGAAGCGCCGCAGCGCGAACGGAAGGTCCGCCGAGGCGCAGACCACGACCGTGTCGTCGAGGTCGCCCGCCAGCTGGTTGAACCGGCGCACCGATGCCGCACAGACACCCGTGTCGATGCTCGGGAAGATGTTGAGCACGACCCGCGAGCCGGCGTGCGCCTCGGACGAGAAGTCGGTGAGGTCCGCGCCTGTGAGCGTGTACGTCGGCGCCTTGCTGCCCCGGGCCGGAAGCTCGCCGACGGTGTGGACGACGGTGCCACCTCGAGAAGTCGTTGCCATGGCCACTGTCTAGCAGGTCCGGCGACGGCCCGGCGACCACGTCCTCACCGGGCGCGCCCTACGATCGACGCCGTGCTGACCCGACTCGCCGCGTGCGCGGCCGCTCTCGTTCTCGTGCCGACCCTCGCCTCGTGCGGGAGCGGTTCCTCCTCCACCGCCGCGACCGGGGGCACGCCGTGCAGCTACCCGTCCGACACCAGCGGCCAGGCCGCCCGCCAGGTCGATCCGCCGCCCAGCAGCACCACCCTGGACGGCTCGGTCCCCCTGACGCTCGACACCAGCGTCGGGATCCTGAAGGGGACGCTCGACGCCACCGCCGCGCCGTGCACCGTGAGCTCCTTCGTCTCGCTGGCCAGGCAGGGGTACTTCGACAACACCCCATGTCACCGGCTCACCACGGCCGGGATCTACGTCCTGCAGTGCGGAGACCCGACCGGCACCGGCTCGGGCGGTCCCGGCTACACGGTGCCCGACGAGCTGTCGGGCAAGGAGACCTACGGGCCAGGGGTGCTCGCGATGGCCAACACCGGGCAGCCCAACAGCGGCGGGTCGCAGTTCTTCATCGTCTACGCCGACTCCACCGCCAACCTCCAGAAGCTCTACACCGTGTTCGGGAAGCTCGACGCGCGCAGCGTCAAGACCGTGGAGAAGGTCGCCAGCAAGGGGACCGACAACGCCAACGGGCCCGGCGACGGACACCCGAAGGAGAAGGTGACCATCACGAAGGCCACCACCGGGTGAGCGGTGGTCGGGCGGCTCAACCCTCGCGGTAGTCGATCGTCGTACCCAGCTGGAGGGTGCGTCCGACCGTACAGATCCGCTCGCCCGTCTGGCGGATCGCCCGGGGCAGCACCTCGCGGGCCCGGTCGCCGTCCTCCCCCTCGGGGAAGACGATCGAGACCGTCACGCCGAGGTCGACGAGATGACTGCCGCCGTCGTCGCGCACCTTGTGGCCGTCGACATGGACGTCGAACCTCTCCGGGGCGGCGCGTTTGCCGGTGATGGCGCCGACGTCGATCGCCGTACACCCGGCCAGGGCGGCGAGCAGCAGCTCCACAGGTGTGAAGTCGGGATCGTCACCCGAGCCGACGGGGAGCACTCCCCCGCGTGCGTTGACCGCCTTGTAGCGGCCGGCTCCGATCTGGGTCAGGTCCACCTGTCGCAAGGTGTCGTCGGTCATGACGGCAAAGGTAGTGGCCCCGGTCGTCCGACCGAGGCCACTACCCCATCTGACCTCCGTGTACGACGCTCCCCCCGGTGCGTCCGCACTCAGCTCTTGTGCTGGTGCCGCGCGCGACGTGCCTCGCGTGCCTTGCGGCGGTCGTCCTTGACGGCTCGCAGGTGCTGCAGGTCCCGATCGGACGGGACCCGGGCCTCCACGAGTCCACCCATCAGGTACAGCTGCGTGCTCATGTCGCTCTTCCTTCTCGACCCTGTGGCCGGACTCCTGTGTAATGAACTCCATCGCTTGTGCGACTCTTACATTCTACATCTGGAGAACAGCGCGCGCGACCTCTCCGCCCCGCTGCCGGCGTGATGCCCGACACGGGGGCCCGGGGGAGCCTCAGGACTCGAGACAGACCGGCGGAAGGTCGAACCACCGGAGGTGCTCGAAGTCGGAGCTGACCCCGCCCGGATGGGCGGAGAGGTCGGGACCCGCCGAGCCGGCGAGGATCGCGGTGCCGTCGCGGAGGTGGTCGGCGAGCAGCTCCTCTCCCCCGGTCAGCCGCTCCGACGGCATCACCGGTCGCCCCTCCTCGTAGGTGATCGCGTGGAGGCTGATCGGCGGCTCCACCGGCCCCCGACGGTGGTGCCACCGGCCGGTGGCCGTGTCGAACCGGTAGTCACCGAGCAGCCGCCAGCCGTCGCGGGCCACGAGGCGCACCGCCGCGACGATGTAGTCGGCCACGGTGTCGGAGAGGAAGTAGTTGAAGTTGACCCGCACCCAGCCGGGCTTGATGCCCTCGCAGCCGCCGGTGATCTCGCGCTCGAACTCGTGCGACCGGTCGAGGTCGATCCCCAGCAGGCGGTGGCCGTAGGGCCCGGCGCAGGAACAACCGCCGCGCGACTGGATGCCGAAGAGGTCGTTGAGCAGTGCGACGACGTAGTTGTGGTGGAGGTAGCGCCCCGAGGGCGACCGCACCACGAACGAGATGATCGAGAGCCGCTGGGCGTCGAGGTTGCCGAGCAGCTCGATCGACGGCTCGGCCCGCCACGCGTCCACGGCGCGCCTGAGCAGGCGTTCCTCGGCGGCCCGGATGGTCTCCACCCCGACGGCCTCCTTGAGCTGGAAGACCAGCCCGGCGCGCACCGCCTCGATGATCGCCGGGGTGCCGCCCTCCTCGCGCTGCGCCGGGTCGTCCAGATACCGGTGCTCGAAGGTGTTCACGTAGGCGACGGTCCCGCCACCGGGCACATCGGGCACCCGGTTGGCGAAGAGCTCCCGCCGCGCCGCGAGCACGCCCGGAGTCGACGGCCCGCCGATGAACTTGTGCGGTGACAGGAAGATCGCGTCCTTGTAGGCCTGCGGGCGGCCCTCGGGCGCGGCCATCTCGAGGCGGACGTACGGCGCCGCCGCCGCGGCGTCCCAGAACGACAGGGCGCCGTGCTCGTGCAGGAGCTCGGAGATGCCGTAGGTGTCCGAGACGATGCCGGTCACGTTGGACGCGGCCGAGAAGGAGCCGATCTTGAGCGGGCGCTCGGCGTACTTCTCGAGCTGCTCGACGAGCGCGCCCTGGTCGATGTGGCCGTCGGCGTCCTCGTGGATGGTCACGACGTCGGCGATGGTCTCGCGCCACGAGATCTCGTTGGAGTGGTGCTCGTAGGGGCCGAGGAAGATCACGGGCCGCTGCGAGGGCGGGATGTGTGCGGACAGGTCGTGCTGGTCGTCGAGCACCGAGGGGATGCGCAGACCGAGGACGCCGATCAGCTTGGCGATCGCGCCGGTGCAGCCCGAGCCGGCGAACACCACCACGGTGTCGTCGTCCCCGCCGATGGCGTCGTGGATGATCGCGCGGGCCTCCTCGCGCAGCCGGGTGGTCTGCAGCCCGGTGCCGCTGGACTCGGTGTGGGTGTTGGCGTACGACGGCAGCACCTGGTCGCGGATGAAGTCCTCGATGAAGGTCAGGGCTCGTCCCGACGCGGTGTAGTCGGCATAGGTGACGCGACGCGGGCCGTACGGAGTGGTCATCACGTGGTCGTCGCCGATCACGGACGCGCGCACCAGGTCGAGAAGCGGTGAGGCGGCGTCCGTCATGGCCCTAGGGTACGGCCAGATGACCCGGCAACCACCCGTCCGGGCCATGGCCGACCAGAGGCATGACCCGCCAGATTGGTGCCCCGACCACTTCAGGAGTACGCCGTGAACCGAACGCCCACCCTCGCCGCCCTGGCGCTCGCCACCGCCCTGACCGCCGCGACCTGGGGCACCGGTGGCGCGGCCCTCGGCGCCGGCCCGTCGACGCACCGAGCCGCAGCACCCGATCGTGGCGGCCCAGGCAAGTGGACCAAGGTCTCCACCGGCACGGTCGGCACCACATTCCTCCCGAGCCTCGTGCGCAGCGGCAACGGCGATCTGCACCTGGTCTACGCCCGCGACACCGGCGGTAGCACCACCCTCGGGCACACCGCGCTGCACACCAACGGCCGGGTCTACCTGCAGAACACGATCCTGACCCCCTCCTGGGTCACCATGGATCCCGCCCCGGTAGTGGTGAACGGTGCCGGCGACCTGCGGGTGGTCTTCGGCGGCGACCTCGACCTCGGCGCGGGGTTCTGGTCGGACGGGCGCATGTACACGGCCACCAGCGACAGCACCGGGGCGAACTGGAACCTCCCGGCCCAGGCGGTCGGCCAGAGCCACCAGGCGTACGGCTCCTACGGCACCGCGGCGACCACCCTCGCCGACGGCACCCCGATCGCTGGGTTCCCGTTGGGCAGCGCGCTGACCTGGCACGTCGGCACCGCCAACAACCCCGATCAGACGTACGACGTCGGTCCCAGTCATTGCTGCATCTACAACGCGGCCATGGTGCGGGACGGTTCGAAGGTCTACGTCGCCTGGTACCAGAACGACGACTCGAAGGCCGGCAACGGCACTTTCGTCAAGCAGATCTACCCGGCCGTCGGCCCGACCCTCAAGGCCCCGGGCTCGAGCAAGGGCGCGAACTCCCTGCCCGCCGGGCGCGTCGCGCTGGCGGCCCGGGACGGCGGCGGGGTCTACGCGGCGTACTGTGTCGGCTACCCGTCCTGCACGTCCGTCCGGGTCTGGAAGGTCGGCACCAACAAGACCACCGACGTCCCGCACAGCAAGTTCGTCACCACCATCTCCCTGTCCCCGAGTCCGTCCGGCCGGCTGTGGGTGGCCTGGTCCGACAACATCCCGAAGGTGCGGGCTGTGCGCACCGGCAAGAGCGGGCTGGCGATGGGCGCGGTGCGGACGGCCGGGCTGCCCAAGGGCAAGAGCGCGGTGTACTCGATCGCGGTCGACGGCACCCGAGGACGCGGTGACATCGTCGTGAACGTCGGCGACTCCTTCTGGCACACCCAGGTGCTGGCAGGACTCACTCTGCACGCCTCGCCGAGCCACTGGACCCACGGCCGCCGGCAGAAGGTGACGTTCACGGTGAGCGACGCCCATGCCGCCGTGCGGGGAGCCAAGGTGAAGGTCGGGTCCGACCACTGCACCACCCGCAGGCACGGCACGTGCGCGATCACGTTCCCCGCCTCCTTCGGCAAGGGGAAGCACACTGCTCGTGCGAGCAAGTCCGGGTACTTCGCCGCGACGACCGGGCTGAAGGTGCGCTGACCGGACCTCAGGCCGACCCGATGCCCGGGCCTACAGTGGATCCATGACCGACCTGGCGCGGCGGCCCGGCCCCACCTCGCGGGTACGGGTAGCCGAGAGCGACGCCGGCGGGCAACGCGAGCACGAGGACCTCGTCGCGGCCGAGGAGCCCCTCGAGATCCGGATCGCGTGGCCCGGCTCGCCCGCCCGGCGCGCCTGGGTCACGATGCGGACTCCGGGCCACGACTTCGAGCTGGCCGCCGGCTGGGTCCTCCACGAAGGCCTGGTGCCGTCCTCCGGCCTCGCCGGCGTCGCCTACTGCACCGACGAGGAGCTGACCCCGGAGCAGGAGCTCAACGTCGTCACGGTGACCGCGACCACGCCCGTCGAGCTGGCCCATCGTCACGCCGGGCTGTCCAGCGGGTCCTCGGCCTGCGGCGTCTGCGGCAAGGACAGCATCGAGGCCGCACTGACCACCGTGCGGGGCGCCCGGTGGGAGGGTTCGCCCTCGTCGCCCGACGTCGTACGACGGCTGCCCGGGCTGCTGCGCGAGGCCCAGGCGGTGTTCTCCCGGACGGGCGGTGTCCACGCCGCCGGGCTCTTCTCCGCCTCGGGCGCCCCTCTCGTCGTACGCGAGGACGTGGGGCGGCACAACGCCGTCGACAAGGTCACCGGCGCGCGGCTGCTGGGCGGAGCCTCGCCGGCCGAGGCCTACCTCGTCGTGAGCGGCCGGGCCGGGTTCGAGCTCGTGCAGAAGGGGGTGGCCGCGGGCGTCGGCGCCCTGGTCGCGGTCGGCGCGCCGACCTCGCTCGCCGTACACCTGGCGCGGGAGTCCGGGATGGGACTCTTCGGCTTCACCCGCGAGGAACGGACCGTTCGCTACGCCTGACCGGCGTGGGGCCGCCACCGTGTCGGTGGTCGTCCTTAGGTTCGTCTCGTGCGGATCCTCCACACCTCCGACTGGCACCTGGGGCGGTCGTTCCACCGCGTGGGAATGCTCGACCACCAGGCGCGGTTCGTCGACCACCTGGTCGAGGTGGTCGACTCGGAGCGGGTCGACCTGGTCGTGGTCGCGGGCGACATCTACGACCGTGCCCTGCCGCACGTCGACGCCGTACGACTGGCGGACGAGACGTTCGCCCGCCTCGCTGCCTCGCGCGCCCAGGTGGTGCTGACCTCGGGCAACCACGACTCGGCCCAGCGGCTCGGGTTCGGGTCACGGCTCATCGACGCCGCCGGGGTGTTCCTGCGCACCGACGCGTCGACGGTCGGTACGCCGGTCCTGCTCGCCGATGACCACGGCCCGGTCGCCGTGCACGGCATCCCCTACCTCGACCCACAGGCGCTGCACGACCCGTGGGCCCTGCCGGCCCGCACCCATGAGGCGGCGCTGACCGAGGCCATGCGCCGGGTGCGCATCGACCTGCAGCGCCGGCCGGTGCGCTCGGTCGTGCTGGCGCACGCCTTCGTGGCCGGCGGGCTGCCGAGCGAGTCGGAGCGGGACATCAGCGTGGGCGGCATCTCGCTCGTGCCCACAGCCCTGTTCGACGGCATCTCCTACACCGCGCTCGGCCACCTGCACGGTCGCGCGACCCTGGGTGAGGCCCTGCGCTACAGCGGCTCCCCCTTGGCCTACTCGTTCTCCGAGGCCCGCCACACCAAGGGCACCTGGCTGGTCGACCTCGGCCCCGAGGGCGTGACGTCGACGGAGTTCGTCCCGGCGCCGGTGCCGCGACCCATGGCTCGCATCTGCGGCGAGCTCGAGTCGCTCCTCGCCGACCCGCGGCTGGCCGCCGTCGAGACCCACTGGGTGCAGGCCACCCTGACCGACGCGGTCCGACCCGCGCACCCGATGGAGCGCCTCCGCAGCCGCTTCCCCCACACGCTGGTGCTGGCCTTCTCGCCGGGTGGCTCTGCGGAGGTGTCCCCGATCGCGGCGACGCCCCACGGCCGCAGCGACCACGAGGTCGCCCTCGACTTCGTCGACGCGATGCGGGGCGCGCCGGCGACCGACGACGAGTCCGCCCTCCTGCTGGAGGCGTGCGACGCCTGCCAGGACGACCCCGACGTCGACCTGCTGGTCTCGGTGGCCGACTGATGCGCCTGCACCGGCTCACGATCACCGCGTTCGGACCGTTCGTCGAGACCGCCAGTGTCGACTTCGACGCGCTGTCCGATGCCGGGCTGTTCCTCCTGTCGGGAGCGACCGGTGCCGGCAAGTCCAGCGTGCTCGACGCCGTCTGCTTCGCCCTGTACGGCGCGATCCCGGGCGACCGCAACCACGCCGGCCGACTGCGCTCCGACCAGGCACCGGCCGGCCTCGCCCCCCAGGTGACGCTCGACGCCACGCTGGGCGGTCGACGGTTCCGGCTGGTGCGGTCGCCCGCCTGGGACCGGCCGAAGAAGCGCGGCTCCGGGACGACGCGCGAGCCCGCCAGGGTCAGCCTCAGCGAGTGGACCGACCACGGTTGGCAGCCGCTGAGCAGTCGCCTGGACGAGACCGGAGACCTGGTGTCGGGGCTGCTCGGGATGACTCTCGACCAGTTCTGCCAGGTGGCACTGCTTCCCCAGGGTCAGTTCCAGGCCTTCCTGCGGGCCGACTCCGCCCATCGGCACCAGCTGCTCGCCCGGCTCTTCCGGACCGGCCGGTTCGAGCGCGTCGAGGCGTGGCTGCGCGACCACCGCCTTGCCCTGCGCCGTGAGTCCGAGGCCCATCTCGCCGGCATCTGCGATCTCCTGAGTCGCCTCTCCGAGGCCGGGGGTGTCGTCGTTCCGGACGAGGTCGCGGACGCGGCGACATCGTCGGCCGACGGGTCCCTGCGGGCCTGGGCCGGTTCCGTGCGCGACGAGGCAGCGGCCGCCGTCGTGACGAGCCGGGTGCTGGCCGAGGAGCGGCACGTCGAGGAGGAGGCCGCGCGCGAGGCCCTGGCCGCCGGTCGCGAGCTGGCAGCGGCACGCACCCGCGTGGTCGAGGCGCGTGCCGAGCTCGAG
>JBAUWD010000336.1:0-3458 GCA_049583575.1 Nocardioides sp. | reverse complement strand
GCCTGCACCTCCGCGGTCGGCTGGGGGTCCTCGTCCGGCTCCTCGGCCGGCTCCTTGTCGGGCGCCGCCGCAGCGACGGGTGGCACCGGCTTGCGGCCCGACGTCCTCTTCGCGGCGGGGGCAGCCGCGGCGTCGCGGCCCTGAGCCTTCATCACCTTCGTCGCCTCCTCGTCGACACGGTTCGCGTCGTCCGGCTCGTCGAAGATGGAAAGGCCCTGGTCGCTCATGGTGTCGACATCCTCCGGAATCTCGGTGTGGAGGCCAGTCTGTCGGATCACCGGAAACGACTTCTACCCCGCCTCGCCGGGGGTCGGCGGACCGGGCGCGACACGCCGCGAGGACCTGCTCAGATGCCGCGGAAGGCGTTGATCGCGTCGAGGTGCCGGGCCCGCATCTCCTGGTCGCGGACGCCCAGGCCCTCCTCCGGAGCCAGGCACAGCACCCCGACCTTGCCCTGGTGGAGGTTGTGGTGGACGTCGAGCGCGGCCTGCCCGACCTCGTCCAGTGGGTAGGTGTTCGACAACGTGGGGTGGATCATCCCCTTGGCGATCAGCCGGTTGGCCTCCCAGGACTCGCGGTAGTTGGCGAAGTGCGACCCGATGATGCGCTTGAGGTTCATCCACAGGTAGCGGTTGTCGTACTCGTGCAGGAAGCCCGTGGTGGAGGCGCAGGTGACGACGGTGCCGCCCTTGCGCGCGGCGTACACGCTGGCGCCGAAGGTCTCGCGTCCGGGATGCTCGAAGACGATGTCGACGTCCTCGCCGCCCGTCAGCTCGCGGATGTCGGAGCCGAACCGGCGCCACTCCTTGGGGTCCTGGGTCTGCTCGTCCTTCCAGAACCGGTAGCCGGCCTCGGCTCGGTTGATGATCAGCTCGGCGCCCATCCGCCGGCAGATGTCGGCCTTCTCATCGCTGGAGACGACGCACACGGGTACGGCGCCGCCGTTCAGGGCGTACTGCGTCGCGAAGCCGCCGAGGCCGCCGCTGGCGCCCCAGATCAGCACGTTGTCGCCCTGCTTCATGCCGGCGCCGTTGCGGCTGACCAGCTGGCGGTACGCCGTGCTGTTCACGAGTCCGGGCGAGGCCGCCTCCTCCCAGGTCAGGTGGGCGGGCTTGGGCATCAGCTGGTTGGACTTCACCAGCGCGATCTCGGCGAGGCCGCCGAAGTTGGTCTCGAAGCCCCAGATGCGCTGCTCGGGATCCATCATGGTGTCGTTGTGGCCGTCGGGGCTCTCGAGCTCGACCGACAGACAGTGGGCGACGACCTCGTCACCGGGCTTCCAGCTGTGCACACCGAGACCGGTCCGGAGCACGACGCCGGCCAGGTCGGACCCGACGATGTGGTACGGCAGGTCGTGCCGCTTCGCGAGCGGGCTGATCCTGCCGTAGCGCTCGAGGAACCCGAAGGTCGGCATCGGCTCGAAGATCGAGGTCCACACGGTGTTGTAGTTGATGGCGCTCGCCATCACCGCCACCAGCGCCTCGCCCGGGCCGAGCTCGGGCAGTGGGACGTCGTCCACGTGCAGCGACTTGCGGGGGTCCTTCTCCTTGCTGGGCAGGCCCTCGAAGAGGTCGACCTCGTCGCGGTGCACCGTGGCCGCGCGGTAGGTCGTGGGCACCTCGAGCGCGGCGTAGTCGTCCGCGGTCGCGGTGCCGGACAGGATGGCGTCGAGGATCTGCTGCACGGGAGGTGAATGTACCGCGCGGTAACCGGAGGCGGGTCGGCCTGTGCGTGAGGTCATACGGCGCTCGCCGGCTCCACGAGCTCCACGAGCACGCCTCCGGCGTCCTTCGGGTGGACGAAGTTGACCAGGGAGCCGCTCGTGCCGCGGCGCGGTACGTCGTACAGCAGGCGGACGCCGCGCTCCCGAAGCACGGCGGACACCATCTCGAGGTCGGTGACCCGGTACGCCAGCTGCTGCAGCCCAGGGCCGTGCCGATCGAGGAACTTCGCGATCGTCGAGCTGTCGTCGACGGGTGCGAGCAGCTGCAGGCAGCTGCCGGAGTCGCCGACGGCGACCATCGCCTCACGGACGCCCTGGTCCTCGTTCGTCTCCTCGTGCACGGTCTCCATGCCGAAGGTGTCGCGGTAGAACGCCTTCGCCTCGTCCAGGTCGGCCACGGCGATGCCGACATGGTCGATCGCGGTGAAGAGATGGTCGGGCAGGTCCAGGCTCATGGGCCCATCGTCGTACGGCGGCGACGGTGGCGGCCACCGTCCCACTGTGAGGTTTTCCTCAGCCGGCGGCCGAGTCCCGCTCTCGCGGCGAGCGCCGGCCGCTCGGTATCGTCGAGGCAACACTTCTCTGCTGGTGGGAGGCACCATGTCCGGATCCGTCATCGTTGCCGGTGCGCGTACGCCGATCGGGCGTCTGCTCGGAGGTCTGAAGTCGCTGTCTGCGGCCGACCTGGGCGCCGTGGCCATCAAGGGTGCGCTGGAGAAGGCGGGTGTCTCGGGCGACCAGGTCGACTACCTGATCATGGGCCAGGTCATCCTGGCCGGCGCCGGCCAGAATCCCGCGCGCAGCGCCGGCCTCGCCGCCGGGCTGCCGGCCTCGGTGCCGTCGATCACGATCAACAAGGTGTGCCTCTCCGGCCTCAACGCGATCGCGCAGGCCGATCTGCTGATCAACGCCGGCGAGGCGGACGTCGTCGTCGCCGGAGGCATGGAGTCGATGACCAACGCCCCGCACCTGCTGCCCAAGTCGCGCGAGGGATTCAAGTACGGCGACACGACGCTGGTCGACTCCATGGCCTACGACGCCCTCTACGACCAGGCGACCCAGCAGGCGATGGGTGCGCTGACCGAGGACTACAACGCGTCCCACACTCGCCTGACCCGAGAGGAGCAGGACGCCTTCGCCGCAGCCTCGCACCAGAAGGCCGCCGAGGCCTGGAAGAACGGCGTCTTCGACGACGAGGTCGTGCCCGTCTCGATCCCCCAGCGCAAGGGCGACCCGGTCGTGGTGTCCCACGACGAGGGCATCCGTGGCGACACCACCGCGGAGTCGCTCTCCGCGCTGCGCCCTGCCTTCGGCAAGGACGGCACCATCACCGCCGGCTCCGCCTCCCAGATCTCCGACGGAGCCTGCGCGGTGGTCGTGATGAGCAAGGCCAAGGCCGAGGAGCTGGGTCTGGAGTGGCTCGCCGAGATCGGGGCCCACGGGATGGTGGCCGGCCCCGACTCGACGCTCCAGCTGCAGCCGGCCAACGCGACCCGGCTGGCCTGCGACAAGGAGGGCATCGCCCCGACCGATCTCGACCTCGTGGAGTTCAACGAGGCGTTCGCCGCGGTGGGCATCGACTCCACCCGGGCGCTCGGCCTCGACGAGTCCAAGGTCAACGTCAACGGCGGCGCGATCGCGCTGGGTCACCCCGTCGGCATGTCGGGCGCCCGGATCGTCCTGCACCTGGCGCTCGAGCTGAAGCGCCGCGGGGGCGGCGTGGGCGCGGCGGCCC
>JBAUWD010000335.1:0-4169 GCA_049583575.1 Nocardioides sp. | reverse complement strand
CACCGGCCCCGCCGGCAGCCGCCACCCAGCCGGCCCACACCCACCTCGTCGTGCACGTCACCGGCTGTGACCGCTGCAGTGTGACGCTGCAGCACGCCCTCAACGGTCACCTGAACGTCTGGACGTCGGCGCCCCAGCGCATCGGCAGTGACCACCGCGCGGTCTTCCGGGTGCGCAACTCCCGCACGCAGGGCATGTCCTTCGTCTTCCGCGCACCGTGGGAGGGGAACACGGGTGCGGTGTCCAACATCGTGACCCGCTACCGCGGTCATCCGATCGACTCCTTCGTCAGCCGCGACGCCGCACGCCACGGTCGCGCCGCCGAGGGATGCTGGGCCGGTACGACGGCGGGCGGCCGGGTACGACTCGACTTCCACGTGGCACGCGTGCGGGGCAAGACCATCCCGGGCGAGCCGACCCAGATCCCGCTCGTCTACGCGACACATTCCCTGTCGAGCTGGAAGCCGATGGTCAAGACGTTCAAGGGCACGATCGGCAACCAGGACGCGTTCTACTGCACCAAGCCGCCCACCACGAAGCTCACCTTCCAGACGCCCGGGTGCCACGGCTGCCAGATCCAGGTGATGAACGGGGCGCGCCGGTTCGAGAACATCTGGGGGAGCCCATCCAAGACGGTCAAGAACGACTCCGTCACCTTCCGGGTGCCCCGCCCCATGACGCACGGCCTGTCGGCGACGGTCGTCGCCCCGTGGGAGGGTGCCACCGGCTACACGACTCTTGTCGCCTGGCGCTACGGCGGCCACGACGCCGGTGACGCGGTCGACTTCAAGGACGCCCGGTCCCAGACGTCGGGCAGCCCGTGCTGGGACGGGACGGCGTCGAAGTCCCTCACCGTCCCCCTGACCATCCGCAAGGTCACCGTGGCGGGCACCACGGGTCCGGCTGCGGGCTCCATCGCGTACGCCGACGTCACGCAGGCGTGGCTCAAGCCGATGCTGCCGGCAGCCAAGGGCGTCATCGGGTCGCAGGAGGTCATCGCCTGCGACAAGTGACCGCAACCCGCACCACGGCCCCGCCGGACCGGACACACCGGCGGGGCCGTCGTGTGCCCCGACGCGCAACACGGCCGTAACACGCCTGCGACACACTGACGCGCATGGGCAAGCAGGAGGACTTCGTGCTGCGCGCGCTCGAGGAGCGTGACGTGCGGTTCGTGCGGCTGTGGTTCACCGACGTGCTCGGGTTCCTCAAGTCGGTCGCGGTCGCCCCGGCCGAGCTCGAGGGTGCGTTCGACGAGGGCATCGGCTTCGACGGCTCGGCCATCGAGGGCTTCGCCCGGGTCTACGAGGCCGACATGCTGGCCAAGCCCGACCCCTCGACGTTCCAGATCCTGCCGTGGCGCAGCCCGGACGGGCCGTCCACGGCCCGGATGTTCTGCGACATCGTGATGCCCGACGGATCGCCGTCGTACGCCGACCCGCGGCACGTGCTCAAGCGCACGCTCGGCACGGCGGCGGATCAGGGGTTCACCTTCTACACGCACCCCGAGATCGAGTTCTATCTCTTCCGCGACAGCCCCGAGCCCGGTGTCGAACCGGTGCCGGTGGACCGCAGCGGCTACTTCGACCACACCGCCCAGTCGCAGGGCGCGGACTTCCGGCGCGAGGCGATCACGATGCTGGAGTCGATGGGGATCTCCGTGGAGTTCAGCCACCACGAGGGCGGACCGGGGCAGCAGGAGATCGACCTCAGGTACGCCGACGCGCTCTCCACCGCCGACAACATCATGACCTTCCGCACCGTCATCCGTGAGGTCGCGCTGGGCCAGGGCATCTGGGCGTCGTTCATGCCGAAGCCGTTCACGAGCCACCCGGGCTCGGGCATGCACACGCACGTCTCGCTGTTCGAGGGCGACCGCAACGCGTTCTTCGCGGCGGGTGCGGAGTACCAGCTGTCCAAGACCGGGCGACAGTTCATCGCCGGCATCCTGCGCCATGCCAGCGAGATCGCCGTGGTCACCAACCAGTGGGTCAACAGCTACAAGCGGCTGCTCGGCGGCGGCGAGGCGCCGTCGTACATCTGCTGGGGCCACAACAACCGCTCGGCGATGGTGCGGGTGCCCATGTACAAGCCGCAGAAGGGCGTCTCCACGCGGGTCGAGCTGCGCACCGTCGACTCGGCCTGCAACCCCTACCTCGCGTACGCCGTCGTGCTCGCCGCCGGCATGAAGGGGATCGCGGAGGGGTACGACCTGCCGCGCGAGGCCGAGGACGACGTGTGGACCCTGACCGAGCGGGAGCGCAAGAGTCTCGGCATCGCGCCACTGCCGAGCAGCCTGTCCGAGGCGATCTCCGTCGCCGAGGACTCCGAGCTGCTGGCCGAGACGCTGGGCGAGCACGTCTTCGACTTCTTCCTGCGCAACAAGCGCACGGAGTGGCGCGAGTACCGCACCCAGGTCTCGGTCTTCGAGCGGGACCGGATGCTGCCCGTGCTCTGACCGTGGCAGGGCGTCAGCTCCGAGCGAACGGATCCGCCCGGAGCTGACGAAGGCGCCGGGCACCCGGCCTTGACGGCCGAGTGCCCGGCGAACGAAGAGGGCGTGCGCCCTAGCTCGGCCAGTGCCGCTGCTGCGAGATCAGCGGGCGGCGCCCCGTGAGGGAGCTGGTCGGGTGCTTCATCCACTGCCGGTGCGCGCCCTTCGCCCACGAGAGGTGGACGTCGCGCTTCACCTTGATGTGACTGCACTGGATGACGCCGCAGGCGAAGATCGTGGCCTTGGCCTTGGCGGCACCCTTCGCGTACGTCCCGACCGGCGAGACCAGCCGGGTCGACCAGGGGTGCGGCTTTCCGTCGCAGGTGACGCTGGTACCGGAGTCGGCCTGGATCTTGAGCCGCCCGGCCCGCTGCCGCAGGTGGGTGTCCACCCCGGCGAAGCTGTCGGCGTGCGTGCAGCGGTAGGTGCCGTGGATCTGGGCGGCGCCACCGTGGAAGGCCATGCCGTGCTTCGCCAACCTCACGTGCACGTGCGGCGCCGGCGCGTTCTTCAACGTCAGCACCAGGTTGCCGCCCATCACCTCGGTGTCGGAGAACGCCATCACGTAGTAGGTCTTCCCGACCTTGCCGCGGATCCCCACCGCCCCGGGCCCGCAGGCGATGAGCGAGTCGGGGGTCGGGGTGCCCTTGAAGACCATCAGGCCGGCGCTGTAGTCCGACGCGCTCGTGTCCAGCACGACGTTGCGCTGCTTGCCGGGGATGTACTTGTACCAGACGGAGGCGTTCGTCGCGGGTGCCCCGCAGTTGGCGTTCAACGCGTCGTCCCCGGCGTTCGTCGTGGCCTCGGTCGTGTCCTGGTTCACCTGGTCACCCAGGTGCAGCCGGACCGCACCGGAAGCCTCGTCGTTGTCGGGGGGCGCGGCGTTCGCAGACCCCGCCGCGAGCGGCACGAGTGCCGCGCCGATCATCGCTGCGGTGAGAATTCGCAGTCCCCTCATGTGCCGATCCCTTCGGTCTTCGCTGGACGCTCGTTCGGAGACTACTGCCGCGTGAACGGCGGTGTCGCCCACGACCCGTCGTTTCGGGCCGAGCGTGTTGTCGTGGTTCCTTCGACGCTCCTCTGACGTGCGCTCGGCGACTTTGGTTGCGAAGGACGGCGTGATCGCCGTACGCGATCCGAGAGCAGGGAGGTACGGCGACCGACCGGGGGCCATGGCGGGTCCCGGCTAGGTTGAGCCCATGAGTGCTCGCGTCCTGGTGGTCCAGCACGAGGACGACGACCCGATCCACCTGATGGGCGGGTGGATGGGTGGCGTCGACCTCGACGTCTGTCGTCCGTACGTCGACGGCGAGACGCTGCCGCCGGGGCCGACCGGCTACGACGGGATCGTGGTGATGGGCGGCGCGATGGGCGCCAACGACGACGCCACCTCTCCCTGGCTGACCCCGACCAAGGAGCTGATCCGGCGCGCCGACGCCGACCGGGTGCCGACGCTCGGCATCTGCCTCGGCCACCAGCTCGCCGCGGTCGCTCTCGGCGGAGAGGTCCGGCCCAACCCGCGCGGCAGGCAGTTCGGTCTCCTGGAGGTCGGCTGGGAGCCGGCCGCCCATCTCGACGAGCTCTTCGCCCCGGTCGCCACCCCTCGGCGGGCGCTGCAGTGGAACGACGACGTCGTCACCCGGCTCCCCGAGGGCTCCCGCGCCCTGGCCCGGGC
>JBAUWD010000334.1:0-2271 GCA_049583575.1 Nocardioides sp. | reverse complement strand
GGTCTGGACACCGCCGAGCGGAGCGGCGGCCACGTCGCCGGTGCCGCCCTCGGACGAGGGGGCGGCCCGTCGGCTGCGAGACAACCGGCCCGCCCTGATCGGGCTCGCGGTCGCCGCGGCGGTGGTGATCGCGGGGGGCTCGGCCTATGCCCTCACCCGAGGGGGTGGTGGTGGCGGCGGGACCTCCGGCTCGGGAGGTCCGGGCACGTCGACGACGTCCGGCGCCGGCACGCCGGTGGTCAGCAGCGACGTCATCCTGCTGCCCATCGTGGAGCCCGGCACCCACGATCCGGTGCTGCACCAGATGTCGACCGCGAGCGACTCGTTCGGACGCGACCTCGGCCTCGTGCCCGGCATCCCCGCGGGATCACAGACGCTCCCGTCGACGAGACCCGACCGTGAGGTGCTCGTGTACCGCTGGGCGACACCGGGCAGCGGCTTCCCGAAGGACAACGGCACGCTGATGGAGATCACCCACGACGGACCTCCCGTGCCCCTCTTCACCCACCAGCCCTCGGCCCTCCTCTGCCACGGCCGGGCGGCCTGGAGCCCCGACGGGAGTCGCATGGCCCTCGCCTGCCACCCCGACGCCGACGGCGACCACCACGACGACCCGGGCGCCAAGCCGGAGATCTACGTCGGCGACGTCGACGCCCAGGGCCGGGTCGACGGCACCCACCTGAGACGGTGGGCGACGAGCTCCTCGTCGATCATCACCAGTCTCAGCTTCACCCGCTCCGGCGACATCGCCGCGGCGTACAAGAACGGGGACGCGCCCGGTGTGTACGTCGGTGCGGTGGACGGACACCCGATGCGTCTGACCAGCCATGCGGACACCGATGCCGTGGCGTCGCCGACCGCGGACCTCATCGCCTTCGCCCGCGACGGGGACCTCTACCTCACCTCCACGGACGTGGCCACGCCGCCGCCGTGCCCCGGCACCGGGACCCGGTCGACGGACGCCACCGGGGCCGGCGTCTGCGACCTGACCGGAACGTCGACCGGTCCGGCCGCCGCGGTCATGGACCCGACGTGGTCCTGGGACGGACAGACCATCGCCTACGCGGTCGGCAGTCCCAGCAACAGTGCCATCTACCTGGTCTCCGTGACGGGTGGCAAGCCCCGGCGGCTGACACCTCCGTTGGCCGTCGGAGCCTCGGGCTGGGGTCCGCGCTGATCCCGTGACGGGCGCCGTCGGGCCTACCGCATTCCTTCCCCACAATGGGGCAGACGCCCAAAGTTTTGCCTGGCCCGGCCGCCACCTCAGTCACTTGCGCCCCACCAGTCACACATCCCCAGGACGGGCGTTGTGTTCTGCCGACCCGACCCGCACCCTGTGCGCCAGGGGAACTTTTCGCCGGGGGGTGCGAAGTGATCGACACAGAAATGCATGCCCGATCTCTGCATGAGACCGGGCATCTGCGAGCCGTGGACGCCGGGACAGACAGCCCGGCCACGCGGTTCCTCGAGGCGTTGCACAGGGGTGATCTCACCGCGGCCCTGGCCGAGTGCACCGACTCCACCACCGTCACGGCGGAGACCATGGGGTGGTCCTGCCAGGGACTCGACGCGATCGAGTGCGCGTGGGTCATGGCCCGGGAGCGGTTCTCCGGACTGACCTACGAGCGCACCTCTCGCAGCGTGGGCTTCGGCCAGGTCTTCGAGGACGGCCGGGTGCGCGCCTCCGAGGACCTCGCGACGAGGTACGACGACGAGGCACCTGCGGAGCCGGGCGACGGTGCCGACGAGACGGGCACGGAGCCCACACCGGGCGACGACCTCGACGACCTCGACGACCTCGGGCCCAACACGATGACCGTCTCCGACATCATCGCGGCGCTCGACGCGCCGCCGGCCTCGGTGGCGCAACGGCAGCTCGTCCTCTGGCGCGACACCGGCGCCGAGGGCCAGGCGCCGCCGCTGGACATGCCGGTGCGGCTCACCGTTCGCCATGACGACCTGCAGGTCCACGAGGTCAGCATCGGCTTCCCCGCGGCCCTGCTCAGGCGGGCCCTCGGGGAGCGGGTGGACCCACTCGAGATCTCGCTCAGCGAGGTCCAGTCCGCGTTCATGTCGCAGTCGGGCACCGCGTTCACGAGCCGAGCCCTGGACCGGCCGGTGCTGACCGTCGTACCGCCGCTCCGGGCGGAGCCCGAGCCTCCGGTCGAGGCCGAGGAGCCGGTGCGCCCCCGGCGGCGGCGTCGACGGCTGGTCCTGGTGACGCTCGCCCTCGTGGCGCTGCTCGCCGGTGCCGGATGGTGGGCCTGGCAG
>JBAUWD010000333.1:0-11532 GCA_049583575.1 Nocardioides sp. | reverse complement strand
CACTGCTACGTGCCCGGGGTGGTGTTGACGGTGATCGTCGCGGTGCCCACGAGGAGGCCGGCCTTGACGGCGTGCGTCTTGAAGGTGCTGTCGAGAAGAGGGGCGGCGACCGGGGAGACCTCGACCTTGGTACCGGTCAGGGTCGCGGTGTCGCCCGAGGTGGTCAGGGGCTTGAGCGTGGCGCCGTTCAGGGTGAACAGGTACGCGTCGGTCGCGGCGACCTCGCCGTTGACCGACACGTCGCCGTACACGCGCTGGACGCCGGGATCGACGTTGAAGTCGGTCAGGTCGACCGTGGTGCCGCCGGAGGTCAGCGAGAGACCGGATCCGTTGTGCTGGATCTCACCGATCACGTAGGGAACGACCTCTCCCTTCTTGAACACGCGCACGCTGCCGCCGGTGATCGGGAAGATCAGCGAGCCGTCCTGCAGCTTCGCGGTGCCGAGCGTGCCCGGCGTGAGCTCGAGCGCGGACAGGGCGTCGGTGAAGCCCTTGTCGAGTGCGATCGCCGTCGTGTTGCCGGTGAGCGAGTCGACGCGGGCGATCGGCTGCGGAGCGCCGGAGCTGCTGCCGCCGCAGCCCGCGAGCGGTACGGCGAGCAGCGCCAGGCCGGCGACACCGGCGATGGTGCGAACGGTGGTGGCCGTGCGGATCTTGGTCCCCATGGTGGGTGTCCTTCGGAGGTCTGGAGGAGGCGCCTGGTCGGGCACCGTTGACGCAGACGCTTCGCAGCCGAGGGTGCGAGCGGATTGGCATCCCCAGTCCTGGCTGAGGATTCCGCCTGTCCTGCTCACAGCGGAAGCGGAACGATCACGCGGGGTTCGGTGCTCGTCGGACATCGCTGGCTGGGGCCGGAAACACTGTCTGACCTGCACAAGCGCAGCCACGAGACCGTTGGACGTCGTCGGCGGGAACCGGTCCAAGCCGGACTTCTTGCGGACCATTTGCGGACCGCTGGAGGTTCGGAGCCCTTCCGCATCTGGGCGAACTCGGAAGCCATCGCGTCGACCTCAGAGTCGGAGAGCTGCAGCCTCGCGTCGAGCCGCTGCCCCGCCGACCTGAGTCGCTCGGCCGCGGCCACTCGGTCCGAGCGATCAGCCAGTCGGCCCGCTGCCCGGCGCACCCAACCCGCCCATACCGGCTTCTCTGGCCACGATCGCCGCCTGCGCTCGGTCGGTGAGCTGGAGCTTGGTCAGGATGTTGGAGACCACGTTGCCCACGGTCTTGGCGGCCAGCCCGAGGAGGGCCGCCACCTCCCGGGGGGACCGGCCCGACGCCATCAGGTCGAGGACCTCCCTCTCCCGCGGCGTGAGCTGGGGGAACGGGTCGGCCGGCCTCGGCGGAGCTGTGAGCTGGGCGAGCACGCGCTGCGCAACGCTGGGCCCGAAGACGGCTTCGCCGGCCGCAACGCCTCTCACCGCTCGCTCGATCTCCTCCTGCTCGGCCCCCTTGAGGACGTAGCCGCGGGCGCCGGCGCGCATCGCGGCGAACAGCGAGTCGTCGTCGCTGAACATCGTCAGGACACACACCGCTGTGCCCGGCAAGGCGCGGGAGATCTCTCGCAGCGCCTGGAACCCGTCGGTGCCGGGCATCTGGAGGTCGAGCAGCACCACGTCCGGCCGGTGGAGGACCGCCTCTCGCAACGCCTCCCGGCCGTCTGCTGCTCGAGCAACCACCTCGATGCCCTCCAGGGAGCCGAGCAGCGCCGCCAGCCCGTTGCGCATGACCGGGTGGTCGTCGGCGACCACGACACGGATCATGACGCACCGATCGGGATGACAGCGCGCACGAAGCCGCCGTCCGGACCCGGCCCGCGCTCACAGGTACCGCCGAGCTCCTCTGCTCGCTCGCACATGCTCGTGGTGCCGACCCCGCTTCCCCACTGTTGCATCGACCCGTCGTCCACAACCTCGACCTCGAGGGCACCGTCGCGAACGCCCACCCTGATCCTTGCTCGCGACGCCGTGGAGTGCCGCACGATGTTGGTCAACGCTTCGGTGGCGATGCGGTAGGCAGCGACCTCGAGAGCGGCCGGAAGGGGACCGTCGAGATCTGTCTCGAACCTGACCTCGAGGGGAGCTCCGTCGGCCCGACGTACCGCCTGAGCGGTCCGAACCTCCAACGCGGCTACCAATCCGAGCTCGTCCACTGCGACTGGGCGAAGGTCGTCCACGAGGCGTCGCACCTCGTGCACGGCGGAGCGCAGGTCGGTTCGCACCGTGGCGAGGAGAGCGGCCGACTCGCCTGGGTCGGAGGCGGCGGTGTTCGCAGCCGCATCTGCAGACAGGACGACTCCGGTGAGGAGCGTTCCCAACCCGTCGTGCAGGTCACGCCGCAGTCGGCGCCGTTCCTCCTCGCGGGCAGTGACCAGCTTTTCGCGGGCGAGCTTCACGTCACGGGCCGAGCAGGTCGCCGAGACCGCGACCGCGAGGGGACCCGACAGCATGGCAAGCACCCCGGCGTCGGCGGGAGCGAGACGCCGCTCGCCTGCTCGCAGCCCGACCTCGAGCATTGCTCGGCCACCCAGCGGGAGCTCGACCACCTCGTTGCCCGGGCTCCCCGACGACCCGAGGATGCGGCTCTCGTGGTCTCGGATGGCGACGTAGGGCAGCCGAAGGCTGGCGCGCACCGCCACCAAGCCCTCAGACAGGTCCTGTAGGGCACCGCCCACCTCTGCGGCGACCCGGGCGGGGTCACCACGATTCCCGTACAGCACCCGCTCGACCGCGGTCTGCAAGCGCGTCCGCAACGGGAGCGCCAGCATCGCCACGAGCAGTGCCGATGCGACTCCTGAGAGCACCAGAATCAGCACGGCGTAACCAGCGAGCACCAGGCTCGAGAGCAGCAGATACGCGACGCTCCGCGCGATCACCAGGCGGATGTCGAGCAGTCCATGCCTCAGAACGGCGACGGCGATCCCAGCGGGGAGCACCGGGATCGCGAACAGGACGACGACGGGCGTGCCGGAGACGAGTGCCCATGGCGTGACGGCGACGAGCACGGACCCCGAGGCAAGGACCACCCACAGCAGCTGTCGCCGGACGACCTCCCCACCGGTGGCGTAGCGAGTAGCGAGCGCGGCCAGTCCGACCGCCATCGACAGCACCCACCGCAGCTCACTGGCCGACCAGAGCACCGACCACGCGCCGTGGAGCGGGAGGAGCAGGAAGCCGTCGGGAAAGGTTCCGTCGGAGTGGCCGTTGCCGTTCTCGAGCACGAACAGGGGGGAGGTGGCAGCGAACAGGACGAACCACGACCGCCATCGCGGCGACGGGAGTCTCCCGTCGGGCAGCAGGTAGAGGGACAACGGCAGGCAGATGCCGATGTGCACGGGCCAGGCCAACGCGAAGACCGTCACCAAGAGCCGGGTCAACCACAGCGGGTCGCCATGCACGACGGTGAGCTCGGCCACGCACGCCGACGCGGCGCTCAGCGTCTGACACGACCCGCCCACCAAGTAGAGCCAACCGACAGGATGCGCAGGGCGGTACCACGCCACGAGCGCGCCACATGCGCCGAAGCTCAGGCCGATCACGAGATTGCTCACCACGAACGCGTCGACCGCCTCGTGGAACGACCACCCGACCAGGGTCCAGGCGGTTCCGGCAACCGCAGCGAGCAGCGCGCAGCCTCCGGCGAGCGCGCCGACGACGGCCTTGGAATGCACGCACCGAGTCTCGCCGGTGCACACCCTCCTTGTCTCGGGCGATCTTCCCCGGTCACCCGGGCAGCTTCCCGGCGGAGCGGGCAGCTCGGCCTCACGTCCAGGCGGCCCCGAACCCGACGCTGAAGGCACCAATACATTCCCGGAGGAAGTCATGAACAGAACCACTGGCCTGGTGATCCTCGCCCTCTTGTCCCTGGTCGACATCGTCGACCTGGCGGTGACCGACGGCGAGCACCCGCCGTACTCCATCGCTGTCGCCGGCGCCGCGCTCGGGCTCGCATCGCTCGTCCTCGTGGCGTACTGCTGGGGCGGCCGCCGCTGGGCGGTCGCGCCCCTCGTCGCGCTCCGCTCGCTTTCAGCGCTGAGTGCGGTGCCTGCGTTCGTCGTCGGCGGGGTCCCTGCCGCTGCGGTCGTGCTCGCGGCCGCGATCGTGGTGCTGACGATCCTCGGCATCGTCCTTGTCGCCCGGCCGATGAGCAGCGTCAGGGTCGCGGGATGAACCGGGGGGCGACCGTGGGCCTGGCCGTTCTCGGGCCGGCTTGCGTCGCGATCCTGCGCTTCCTGCTCCCCTACTACACCGCCCCGGACAGCACCGCCTCAGCTCGCGCCGTGGCAGCCCACCCAGGCCAGGAGAGCGCGGTGCTCTGGCTCGGCCTGGTGGCCACGTTGACGCTCGCCCCCGGTCTGTACGCCATCCGGGACCGCTTGCCGGCCGGACGCCTGCGGCCCTGGGCGTTCGGGCTCACCCTGGTCGGCTACCTCAGCCTCCCCGTCGTGTTGGTCGGCGACATGGTGCTCTGGACCGCAGCGAACCAGAGCCTCGACCCGGCGACCACGGGCCACCTCCTCGACGGGCTGCATCCTGCTTACGGCGCTGGGCTCGGCATCTTTGTCGGGGCGCACGTGATCGGCACGGTCCTGCTCGGCGTGCTCTGCCTGCGGACCCGCGTCCTGCCAACAGCGATCGGGTGGGCCCTCACGATCTCTCAGCCGCTGCACTTCGTCACCACCGTCTTCCTCGGTCTCCCCTGGGTCGACCTCCTTGCCTGGGGCATGACAGCGCTGGCGATGGGCTGGCTCGCTGGCGTCGTGCAACCCGCGCGAACGCCCGCACCACACGCCGAGACGGTGGCGTGATCACCTCGTCGACCACGACCGCGAGCTGCGACCTGACCACGCACACAGCATCCCGAGGGCAGCGGCGTGGGGCCGACCAGGAAGGCCTGGCGATCGCCGCACCGACGTGCAGTGCCGGGCGCCACCGGGACGGCGGCTGCCGTGATGCAGTCGAGCCGCAGGCCGCCAATGGTGGTCCCCGCAGCCTGCCCGACGGCGGAGGGGACTCAGGCAGAACCCCGAGGCTCATGGCCGAGGGAGTGGCGGCAGGTCGAAGGAGTCGTTGCTCATCCTCAGCAGGGCCACGCTGACCCCGACACACCCGAGAGCGAGCCCGACGAGTCCGGCTCCATGGATGTGGTGTTCGAAGGAGAGGAACGGGTGTGTGAAGCCACCAAGCCCGACCAGTGCGGCCGCCCAGGGGGACACCGTCTTGCTCTTCCAGAGCGCGAGAGCGATGAGGATCGAGCCGATCAGGATCGCGGCGATGAAGCCGAGCCCGCCCAGACCTACCCGCGGGTCGTCTTGGAGAGCGTCGATGAACTTGCCCGTCGACACCGGGTCGTAGCCGTTACGAGCCGCCACCCAGACGAGCGGGTCACCGCCGATGTTGAGCGGCAGCACCATGAGGAAGCCCCCGCCCATCACGATGGTGGCCCAAGTCGTGAGCCTTGGCGCACTTCTGCGAGAGACGAGGGCCATCGCGACGATGGAAGGGACGACGAGCACGACGAAGAGGACGTCGAGCCACTGCAACCAGCCGTAGGCGTTGCCATTTGCCCACGCCTTGATCTGGTCGGCGCTGTGGTCGTACTCAGGCTCTTGGACGATGTACTGGACGCCCTTCGCGAGCCACGGGATCGGTACGACGACTGCGAGCAGGACTCGCCAGAATCCACGGGCGTCACGCGTCGTTGTCCCAGTCGGCACGTCCAGCGTGCCGCTCACGCTGCGACCGCCGACCGAGAAGCAGGCGCGTAGACGGCACCGAAGATGATGCCGAGGGCTGCAAGCACCAGGCCGAGCGGCCAACCGTCGACACCGGCCACGGCTCCGATGATCGCGGCCACGAGGTTGGCCGCACCGATCGCGATGATCGCTGCGGTGCCCCAGCTCGTCCGAAAGACGAAGCCGGCGACGGCGACGACCGCGGCGAGCGCCAGGACCAGGCCGAGGACCTTCCAGCCGATGCTGAGATCCTGGGAGATCTGGCCGAAGTTGGCCAGGCCCATGAGCAGGGTGACCCCGATTGCAGCCCACTTGACGATTGACATGATGGCTCTCCTTCAGTGCGTCGGACCAGGTGTCACCAGCCTCGTTCTGGAACCGCGCCCGCTCCCAGAGTCAGCCGTCACGGGCATCCGGGAACTGTTCACGCGTCCCCGGGAAGGCATGTCCGTCGCAGTCGGAGTTGGGCATGCTGGGGGAATAGAGACCACCACGCCTTCCTTCTCGACTCGCCACGCCCGCGCGATCGCGGCGGCGCTGCTCGCTGTGTCGATCGGTGCAGCGATCTCGGCGATGTGGGCCGACCGCGCCAACTGGGTGGGGGCGCAGGTTCTCAACAACCCGGAGGCGACGACGGCAGAGCTGCTGTGCTTCGGCGCCGTCGGCGCCGTGCTGATCGCGCGCCGGCCGGACCTGCCCTTCGGGTGGCTGCTGGGGCTCGGAGCGGTCGCGGACGTCCTGCTCATCGGCGTCGGGGTGCCGTCGCTGTCCCTGGCGCAGGACGGGCGGGGAGGCCAGCTCGCCGTATGGGGTGTGTCGCTCGCCGTACTCCAGTGGGTGCCGACCGCGTTGGTCGGAGTCATCAACGTGCGGTTCCCGTCGGGGCAGCCGTCCAGCCGCCTCGGTCTTTGGCTCGACCGCGCCCTGCGCTACGGCATCGTGATCGGCCTGATCGGCAACTACCTCGCCGACTCCGTCACGCGGGAGACCGAAGATGCGATCGGCGCGCTGCCGGATCATCGCTTCACAGACGGCACCTGGGTCTCGCAGGTCGGCAACGCCTCGCTCATCCTGATCCCGCTGGTGATCCTCCTGGGCGCAGTGGCCGGCGTCGGGGTGATTGTGCGGTGTTTCAAGGCCTCGGGGATCCTTCGCAGACAGCTGGAATGGCGGGCTGTGGGCGCTGCCTTCTCGCTGGTGCTCTTCCCACTGGCCGTCACAGGCACGCTCCCGGGCGGCGCCGACGTGGTCGCCCCCCTCATCCTCGTCGCGACGCTGCTCGTTCCCGTGCTTCGCTACCAGCTCTGGTCCGGTGACCCGCTGCCGCACCGCCGCAAGGTCGGGCCCTTCGTGTCGCGCCGGACCCTGATCGAGCTGCACGAGGAGGAGCGGCGGCGCCTGCGCCGTGATCTGCACGACGGGCTCGGCCCGCTCCTGACCGGGCTGCGCCTCAACCTCGACGCCGCGCAGGCGCAGTTGACAACCGATCCGGACAAGGCGCTGGAGTACCTGTCCACCGCGCGCCAGGCATCTGCCGACGTGATCTCAGACCTCCGCGGTCTCGTCTACGGGCTTCGCCCCCCGGCTCTCGACGAGCTCGGACTGGCTGGCGCCCTGCGCGCGCACCTGAGGACGATCGCCGAGGGCTCACCGTGCGAGCTCTCGCTCCATGTCGAGGATGCCTTGACCGTTCCCGCGGCCGTCGAGGTCGCCCTCTACCGAACGGCGGCCGAGGCGGTCACCAACGTGGTGCGTCACAGCACCGCCCAGCACTGCACGGTCTCGATCTCGAGAGCTGGGGCCGACGTCGTGCTGAGGGTCGACGACGACGGGCAGGTCTCGAACACCTGGTACGCCGGCGTCGGACTCACCGCCATGCGAGAACGGGCGGTCGAGCTCGGCGGGGTGTTCCTGGCCAGCTCCGGACCGGACGGGTTCCACGTCACGGCGACCTACCCCAGCAGGTCGGTATGACGACAGTGGTGCTGGTCGACGACCATCCCCTCGTCCGCCAGGGCATGCGGGCGGTCATCGACGCTGAGCCGGAGCTGGAGGTCGTGGGTGAGGCGGCAGACGGTGAGCGAGCGGTCGAGGTGTGCGTCGAGCTCAAGCCGGACGTCGTCCTGATGGACCTACAGATGCCAGCGCTGAACGGCATCGAGGCCACGAAGCAGGTGAGGGCGAAGTGTCCTCGAACGTCGGTGCTCGTGCTCACGATGTACGACGACGACGCGGTGGTCTTCGAGGCTGTCGCCTCGGGTGCGTCCGGCTATCTTCTCAAGGGATCCGACGGAGTCGACATCGTCGCGGCGATCCGCGCGGCGGCCGCGGGCCAGGCAGTCTTCGGCGCCGTACTCGCCCAGCGCATGCAGTCGTGGTTCGGCCGCGCCGCCCACACCGCACCGAGCCCGTTCCCCGAGCTCACGGAGCGTGAGCGCGAGATCCTCGACGGCGTCGCAGCAGGCATGACCAACCCCGAGATCGGCTCAAAGCTCTTCCTCTCGCCCAAGACCGTCGCCAACAACATCTCGATGATCCTGGACAAGCTTCAGGTCGCCCACCGGGCGGAGGTCATCGTGAAGGCTCGCGAGGCCGGACTCGGCGGGGGACACTTCTCGACCTGACTCCGCCTGCGCCCGCCACTGGTCTTGCCGCGGGCTCCCGAAGGTCGCCTCGTCCGTGGTTCACGCTCCGCGCTCGGACTCCCGCCCATCAGCCGGCTACCAACTCGATGGCCGAGTACAGCCACCAGCGCCTGCGAAACGCACAGATTCACACGTTGAAGCGGAACTCGACCACGTCGCCGTCGTGCATCACGTAGTCCTTGCCCTCGATCCGGACGCGCCCGGCCTCCTTGGCCTTGAGCATCGAGCCGGCGGCGATGAGGTCGTCGTACGAGACGATCTCGGCCTTGATGAAGCCCCTCTGGAAGTCGGTGTGGATGACGCCGGCCGCCTCGGGTGCGGTCGCGCCCTTGCGGATGGTCCAGGCGCGGGTCTCCTTGGGGCCGGCGGTCAGGTACGTCTGGAGGCCGAGGGTGTCGAAACCCACCCGGGCGAGCTGGTCGAGGCCGGACTCCTCGATCCCCAGCTCGTGGAGCATCTCGTGGGCCTCGGCGTCGTCGTCGAGCTCCACGAGCTCGGCCTCGAACTTCGCGTCCAGGAAGATGGCCTCGGAGGGGGCGACGAGGTCCTGCATCCTCTGCCTGAGGGCGCCGTCGGCCAGCTCGTCGGCGTCGCAGTTGAAGACGTAGATGAAGGGCTTGGCGGTGAGCAGCGAGAGCTCACGGATCAGCGCGCGGTCGATGGCGGTGTTGATGACGGGCGTGCCGGCCTCGAGCGCGGCCTTCGCCTCACGGGCGGCCTCGAGGTTGGCGACCAGCGCCTTGTTGCCGCGCGCCTCCTTCTCCAGGCGCGGGATCGCCTTCTCCAGCGTCTGGAGGTCGGCCAGGATCAGCTCGGTCGAGATGGTGCCGAGGTCGGACTCCGGGTTCACCTCGCCGTCGACGTGGGTGACGTCGTCGTCTCGGAAGACCCGCGTCACCTGGCAGATCGCGGCTGACTCGCGGATGTGGGAGAGGAACTTGTTGCCCAGGCCCTCACCCTCCGAGGCGCCGCGCACGATGCCGGCGATGTCCACGAACTCGACCGTCGCCGGGAGGATCCGGGCGGAGTCGAACAGCTCGGCGAGCGGCCGGAGCCGGTCGTCGGGCACACCGACGACGCCGACGTTCGGCTCGATGGTGGCGAACGGGTAGTTCGCCGCGAGCACGTCGTTCTTGGTCAACGCGTTGAAGAGCGTCGACTTGCCCGCGTTGGGGAGCCCGACGATGCCGATGGTGAGAGCCACGGCGGGCGAGTCTACGGAGCCGCGCGGGTCTCCCCCAATCCGCTCGTAGCCGAACAGGCACGAGGGCCCGAGATCCTGGGCGGTCACGCTCGGTCCGGCGCCACGATCGCAGCCGTGCCTGTTCGAGTACGACGAGAGGGTGCCTCAGGCATCGGAGCCGAGCAGCTCGCCGCGGTGGGTCCAGGCGAACCGCAGCACGGTGATCGCGAAGACCCAGGTGACCGCCACGATCACGGCCTCGACGACTCCCCCGCCCCCGGAGGTGAAGATGCCGTGCTCGAGGTCGTAGAGCAGGTCCATGCAGCCGAGGTAGAGCCCGGCGGCGCCGGCGGCCACCAGCCAGAGGAGGGCGGCCGGCCGCCGTCGTACGAGTGTGACGAGCGCCAGCACACACACGGCACCCAGCCAGAGATCGGCCAGGGGGAACGCGTTCTCGAAGTCGTAGTAGGCCCGGGTGTGCTCGCTGGCCAGCCAGTCGCGCCGGGTGAACCAGATCGACCAGTACGCCGCGTCGAGGGCGATCGCCACCACCAGCATGACCGTCACCGCTCGTCTCATGGCCCGATCCAACCAGTTCACGCGGCGACCCGGGGCTCCTGGTGCGGCGAGCTAGGTGACGCGCATCATGGTGGTCTCCTTGGGTGGTGGTGATCCGGTGCCCCAAGGTGTCGCCTACGCGGTCGGGGCTGCCATCGGACACTGGTCCTACGACCGAGGGGTCAGCCCGGTCCCACGACCGCGCCGAGGGCCGCCGCCCCTAGGCTGGCGGAATGCGGATCGCCACCTGGAACGTCAACTCGCTCAGGTCACGCATCGACCGCGTCGAGGCCCTGCTGCAGCGTCACGACATCGACGTCCTGGCCTGCCAGGAGACGAAGGCACGCGAGGATCAGCTGCCGCTGATGGGCCTGCAGGCGCAGGGGTACGACGTAGCGGCCGCGGGGACGAGCCAGTGGAACGGCGTCGCCCTGATCAGCCGGGTCGGCCTCGACGACGTCACGGTCGGCTTCGACGGCATGCCCGGGTACGGCGACCCCGTCGCGGCCGAGGCACGGGCGATCGGCGCGACCTGCGGCGGCGTCCGCATCTGGTCGCTGTACGTGCCCAACGGCCGCAAGCCCGACGACCCGCACTACGTCTACAAGCTCGACTGGCTGGCCCGGCTCCGCGAGGCCGCGAGCGCCTGGATGGACGGCCAGACCGCGCTGGTCGGCGACTGGAACATCTGCCCGACCGACGCCGACGTCTTCGACCCCGAGCAGTTCAAGAACTCCACCCACGTCACGCCGCAGGAGCGCGCCGCCTTCCAGGCCCTCCTCGACGACGGCTACGCCGAGGTGACCCGGGCCTACGCGCCCGGCTACACCTACTGGGACTACTACCGGCAGCGCTTCGAGCGCGACCGCGGCCTCAAGATCGACTTCGTGCTGGCCACGCCGAGCCTGGCCGGCCGGGTCACCGGCGCCTTCATCGACCGCGAGGAGCGCGCGGGTCAGGGCGCTTCCGACCACGCCCCGGTGGTCGTCGACCTGAGTGACTAGCCGCAGCTGACCTTGAAGGTCACGTGGTCGACCCAGGTCACGCTCCCGGAGCCGGCCTGGTCGTGGTAGGTGAACACGAGGCCGGTGGTCTTCGCCGGGAGCTGGGTGGGATCGACGACGAGGTGCAGGAAGACGTTGTACGACGCGCCCTGGTCGAGCGCGGCACCGGCGGCGGTGACGCGCTTGCTCCACTGCACCGTGTTGCTCTGCGTCAGGATCGACGGCGGCGGCCAGCCCGCGACGAGTCCGGTGCCGGCGTCGGCGGGAGCCGGCGCGACCCAGGCCCCGGCGACGGACACGCCCGCCGTGTGGACGATCGAGACGCTGTCGAGGTCGACCAGCGAGCTCGCTCTGACGATCACCGGGTAGTCGACGTAGTCCGCGGTGGTGTTGCCGGCATCGGTGTAGCAG
>JBAUWD010000332.1:0-2395 GCA_049583575.1 Nocardioides sp. | reverse complement strand
GCCCCGATCGGCGCCGGCCCGAAGGCGGGGCCGGCCGGGTCGACTGCGGTCCTGCCGGCGACGCACCACGAGGCGACGACGAGTACGTCGCCGGCGTCACCGCCCGCGAAGTCGCGACACCGGCGCGCTCCGAACGTCGTCCTCAAGTCCGACCTCGCGTTCGGCTTCAACAGCGCCACGCTGTCGGCGCCGGCGAAGGTCGCGATCGCGAAGCTCGCGCAGCACGTCCGGCAGGCCGGCCTCAAGGGGAAGATCCTCGTCGACGGCTACACGGACAGCCTCGGCACCGCGGCGCACGGCAAGGTGCTCTCGCAGCAGCGCGCCGACGCGGTCGCCGGGTACCTGCGCAGCCATCTCGGCAACGCACCGGTCCAGGTCGTGGCGGTGGGTCATGGGGAGGCCGACCCGATCGCCAGCAACGCCACGTCGGCCGGGCGCCGACAGAACCGCCGGGTGACGATCACGCTGCCCTCGGCCTGACGAGACACGGCTCCTGCGCAGGGTGGCCCGGACTCTCCGACCGACCGTGGAGGATCCCGTGCCCGACGCCCCGCTCCTGATGGACTTCCAGCGCGGCGTCGTGGAGCGGCTCGGGTCCACGGAGGTCGTGGCCGTGCTCGCCGACGCCTGCTCCGACGGCGACGTGGAGGTCCACCGGGTCCTCACCGAGAAGGTGTTCCCGCGGCAGGCGGACGTGACCACCGTCGCGGCCTGGTCGTCCGGGCTGGGCCGAGGGGCTCCGCCCTGGTGCTGGGCGGAGCCGTCCCGGGTTCGGTGGCGGCGGACGCGGAGGCCTACGTTGTCTCCATGTCGGACGAGCTCCGCGTCGGTTTCGTCACCGGGACGACCCCGGACAAGTGGGCGCGCGCGTGGCGCGACCGGCGGTCGGGCCCGCTCGCCCTGGTGCCGGTCACCGAGGACGAGCAGGAATCCGTGGTACGACGCGGAGACGTCGACCTCTGCCTGGTCCGGCTCCCCGTCGACACGAGCGATCTCCACTGCGTCCGGCTGTACGACGAGAGGCCGGTCGCCGTGGCCGGCCGCGACCACCTGATCTCGGCCGCCACGACGCTGACTCTCGACGAGCTGTCCGGCGAGCAGCTGGTCCGTCCGCACGCCTCCGGGTGGCGACCGGCGACCGAGCAGCTCGCCTGGCCCGCCATGACCGAGGGCGAGGCGATCGCGACCGTGGCCTCGGGCACGGGTGTCGTGATCGTGCCGATGTCGGTGGCCCGCCGGTACCACCGCCGGGACGTCGTGGTCCGCGAGGTCACCGACCTCCCGCCGACGACCGTCGCGCTCGTCTGGCGTCGCGACCGCGACGACGACACCGCACAGGCGTTCGTCGGGGTCGTCAAGGGCCGCACCGTCAACAGCTCACGCGGCTGACCGCGCATGCCGGCCCACATCGCCTCCGCGCCCGGAAGGGTCAACCTGATCGGCGAGCACACCGACTACAACGGCGGTCTGTGCCTTCCGCTGGCGCTCCCCCAGCGCACGACCGTGTCCCTGACCCGACGCGACGACGCGGTCCTCGGCCTGTCGAGCAGCCAGCAGGACGCCGCCTGGGAGGGGACGGTCGAGGAGCGGCCCACCGGCTGGGCCTCGTACGTCGCGGGTGTGGTCTGGGCGCTGCGCGCGGACGGGTACGACGTACCCGGCTTCGACGCCACGATCGACTCGGACGTGCCGCTCGGGGCGGGCCTGTCGAGCTCCGCGGCCCTGGAGTGCGCCGTAGCGGCGGGTGTCGGCGCGATGCTGGGCCTCGAGCTCGACGAGCCGCAGCGGCGGCGCCTGGCCGACGCCTGCGTCCGGGCCGAGAACGCCTACGTGGGGGCGCCGACCGGTGGCATGGACCAGACCGTGGCGATGCTGGCGCGACCCGGGCACGCCCTGCTGCTCGACTTCGCCGACGGTGGCGTGATCCCGGTGGCCCTGCCGCTCCACGAGGCGGGGTTGACGCTGCTCGCCATCGACACCCGGGTGCGTCACACGCTCACGGACGGCTCGTACGGGGACCGGCGCTCCGAGTGCGCGGCCGCGGCCGACGCACTGGGCCTCGACTCGCTCCGCGACGCGGACCTGGAGTCCATCGAGTCGCTCGAACCTCTCCTGCGTCGCCGGACCCGCCACGTCGTCACCGAGAACCAGCGGGTGCTCGAGGCGGTGTCTGCCCTGGGGACGCGCGACTGGGCACGGCTCGGCGCGCTGCTCGACGCCTCCCACGTGTCGATGCGCGACGACTTCGAGATCTCGTGCCGCGAGCTCGACCTCGCGGTGGAGACCGCCCGCGGGGCCGGTGCCCTGGGCGCCCGGATGACCGGCGGTGGGTTCGGAGGCTCGGCCGTGGTACTCGTCCCCGTGGCCGCACTGTCCGACGTACGGCGCGCGGTGG
>JBAUWD010000331.1:0-4748 GCA_049583575.1 Nocardioides sp. | reverse complement strand
GTCGCGCGGGCGACCAGCGCGTCGACGTACGCCGGGACGCCGGGCGCCAGCCGCGACGGCGGCGGCACGTCCTCGTGCACGTGCTTGTAGGCCACCGCGATCGGCGACTCACCCTCGTGCGGCTTGTGACCGGTGAGCAGCTCGTACAAGACGACGCCCGCGGCGTACACGTCGGCGCGCGCGTCGCTGGTGCCGTCGACGACCAGCTCGGGAGCCAGGTAGGACACGGTGCCGATGATGACCCCGCCGGTGGCGGTGTGCTGGGTGTCTGCGCTCACCGCCTTGGCCAGGCCGAAGTCGGCGACCTTGACGCGTCCGTCGTGCGCGATCAGGACGTTCTCCGGCTTGATGTCGCGGTGGATGAGGCCGGAGCGGTGGGCTGCGGCGAGGGCCGAGACCACGGGCTCCATCAGCCCCAGAGCCTTGGCCGGCGACATCGGCGCCTCGTCGCGGATGACGTCGCGCAGCGTGTGGCCCGGGATCAGCTCCATGACCAGGTAGAGGATGCCGCCGTCGACGGAGGCGTCCTCGCCCTGGTCGAAGACGTTGACGACGTTCGGGTGGGAGAGCCGCGCCGCGGCGCGGGCCTCGCGCCTGAACCGGTCGACGAACGCTGCGTCGTCGCCGAGGCCGGAGTGCATGATCTTGACGGCGCAGACCCGGTCGAGCCGCGTGTCGACCGCCTCGTAGACGCTCGCCATGCCACCGCGGGCGATCCGGGGACCGATCCGGTAGCGCCGGTCGAGGAGATGGCCGACCACGGGGTCGACGAGCGTGGCGCTGCCCGCGTGGACGCGCAAGTCCTGCTCCACGTCGACCCTCCATCGCCGGCCGGGGAAGTGAACGGCGTGAACATCCTACGGATGCCCGGGCGTTCGCCCCAGTCACAGTGCGCTCCGGCGCGTCCCGGAGCGATCCGACGGCGTGGCATCGTCGTACCGCGTCCGTGACAGAGTTGGACCCATGACCTCCTCCTCCCTCGCCGACGCCGATCTGAGCCTGTTGGTGGACGACTGGATCGACTGGGCCGAAGCCGCCGCCCGCCTCGGCGTGACCGTGTCCAAGGTCCGCACCATGATCCGCGCGCACGAGCTGGCCGCCGCCGTACCCTCACCCGGTGCCGGGCAGCAGGTGCCGGCGGCGTTCATCGACGACGGTGTCGTGGTCAAGGGGCTGGGCGGCCTGCTCACGCTCATGCACGACAACCGGTACGACGACCGCGAGTGCATCGCCTGGCTGTTCCTCGACGCCGACCTGCCTGGCCGACCCATCGACGCCCTGCGGGAGAACCGTGGCGCGGAGGTCAAGCGACGTGCGCAGGCCATGGGCTTCTGAGCCGGCGCCGAGGAAGGGACGGCTGTGGCTGTCGCTGCTCGGAGTGGTCGCCCTCGCCCTGCTCACCTGGGGCCTCGACCAGGGCGGCCTCTCCGGCGGCGGGCGCGACGGAGACGCGGATCCCGCGACGACCACCACGGTCTCGGCCTCCGCCCTGCCGGTGGAGGCGCGAGACGTCCTCGCGCTCATCGACCGTGGCGGGCCGTTCCCCTACGACCGCGACGGCGTCGTCTTCGAGAACCGTGAGAGGTTGCTCCCGGACGAGCCGGTCGGCTACTACCACGAGTACACCGTGCCGACGCCGGGCTCGTCCGACCGCGGGGCACGGCGGATCATCACCGGCGGCGCGGGCGAGCTCTACTGGACCGACGACCACTACCGATCGTTCGAGAGGATCAAGAGATGAGCGGACTGGCCGGGCTGCTGGCCCACCACGCCGAGCCGGGGATCTACCGCTGGCACGGTGCCTTCGAGGTGGACGACGTACGCCACACCGTCGAGCACGCCGGCTGGAGGTTCGCGGCGATCGACGGGTGGCACGGTCCGACCAAGTCCGAGTTCCTGGCCGCCATCGGCGAGGCGCTGGGCTTCCCGGACTACTACGGCCAGAACTTCGACGCGCTCGCCGACTGCCTGGCCGACGTCACCGCCGGCGACAGCGAGGGATGGGTCCTGCTGTGGGACGGCTGGGGCCCGCTGGCCCGCGAGGACGAGCGCGCCTTCTCCGTCGCCCTCTCCGTGCTCGGCGGCCGCGTCAACGCCGACAAGGGCGGCCGCTTCGCCGTACTCCTCCGCGGTGAGGGTCCCGACATCGAAGGCGTCCCCAGCCTCGACTAGCCACCTCGTTGAGAAGTCAGAAACGGTTCGCGAGGCGTCAGAAATGGCCCGTTGAGAGGTCACGAACGCCGCACCGATTCTGACCTCTCGACGCTCCATTTGTGACGTCTCAACGGGTCGGTCAGAGGAGGCGGTCGGTGACCGCGGTCGCGAGCTCGAGGAGTACGGCGCGGGCCCGGTCGTCGAGGTCGGCCGAGCGCAGGGTGGCGGTCGCCCGGGCGGCGAGCTCGGCGATCACCGACTCCACCTGCTGGGTGGCGCCCGAGGCGTCGATGATCCGGCGCAGCTCGGCGACCCGGGCCTCGTCGAGGTCCGTCCCCAGCGCGGCGTCGAGGTGGGCCGCCGCGTCCGACGGCGCGGCGTCGAGGGTGAGCGCCACCAGCACGGTCCGCTTCCCCTCGATCAGGTCGTCCCCGGCCGGCTTGCCGGTCACGACCGGGTCGCCGAAGACCCCGAGCAGGTCGTCGCGCAGCTGGAAGGCCTCGCCCAGCGGCAGCCCGAACGCCCCGAGCTCCGCCAGCTGGCGGTCGGTGCCGCCGGCCAGCGTCGCGCCGATGTGCAGCGGTCGTTCGACGGAGTACTTCGCGGACTTGTAGCGCAGGACCGTCATTGCGGCGTCGACGTCGGCCTCGCCACGCGCCTGCACCGACACGTCGAGGAACTGCCCGGCGATCACCTCGCTACGGCACCGGTCCAGGACGCCGAGTGCGGCCACCACCCGGTCGAGCGGCAGCCCGCAGCGGCGCAGCAGCTGGTCGGACCAGCTCAGCAGCAGGTCGCCGAGCAGGATCGCGGCGGACGCGCCGTACTGGTCCGGGTCGCCGCGCCAGCCCTGTGCCCGGTGCACGTCGGCGAAGCCGCGATGCGTCGCGGGACGGCCGCGGCGGGTGTCGGAGGCGTCCATGAAGTCGTCGTGGACGAGCGCGCTCGCGTGCAGGATCTCGAGCGCCGCGCAGGCCCGCACCAGAGCCTCGTCGTCGCCGGCGCCGGTGGGAGGTCCTGCGATCGCCTGGTATCCCCAGTAGCAGAAGGCGGCACGGAAGCGCTTGCCTCCCGACACCGTGGCCCGCGCCTCGGCCAGCAGCCGTGCGGCGTCGTCGCCGAGCGGCTCCAGGCGTGTCTCCTGCTCGGCGAGGAACGCGTCGAGCACCTGCTGCACGCGGTCGCGGAAGGGCGCGGGGTCCCACGCCGGTGCGGTGCTGGTCACGCGCCGAGCCTAGGAGGCCGGCCGTCGCCGGTCGCGGCGGGCCACCACCACCCGGACGCCGGCGTACGCCGAGCCGCCCGCGAACCTAGACTCGCGGCATGCCGGACCAGCCGACGATCGGTGAGCTCATCCGCTGCGGCGAGCGCTCGATCTCGTTCGAGTTCATGCCTCCGCGCGACGAGGCGGGCGTCGAGCAGCTGTGGTCGGCGATCCGCGACCTCGAGCCCTACCAGCCGACGTTCGTCTCCGTGACGTACGGCGCGGGCGGCACCACGCGCGACACCACCGTCCAGATCACCGGCCGCATCGCCCGCGAGACGTCGCTGCGGGCGATGGGTCATCTGACCTGTGTCGGGCACACCCGCGAGGAGCTCGTCCGGATCGTCGATTCCTATCGCGCCGCCGGGGTGCGCAACATCATGGCGCTTCGCGGCGACCCTCGTGAGGGCCCGACCGCGCCGTGGGAGCCGACCCCCGGAGGCCTGACCTACGCGTCCGAGCTGGTCGAGCTCGTCAGCGGCCTGGGCGGCTTCAGCATCGGCGTCGCGGCGTTCCCCGAGGGCCATCCGGCCTCGGAGTCGCGCGAGCAGGACGCCCGCGTGCTGGCGGCCAAGGCCGACGCGGGGGCGGACTTCGCCGTCACCCAGCTCTTCTTCCGGGCGAGCGACTACTTCGGGCTCGTCGACCGGGTTCGCGCCGCCGGCTCCGACATCCCGATCCTCCCGGGCATCATGCCGATCACCAACCTCGGCTCGGTCCGCCGGATGGCCGAGCTGTCCGGCGCCGACGTACCGCCCACGGTGCTGTCCCGGTTCGAGGGCCTCACCGTCCCCGCCGACGTACGACGTGAGGGCGTCCGCATCGCGACCGAGCTCTGCGAGGAGCTGCTCGCCGGAGGTGCCCCGGGCCTGCACTTCTACACACTGAACCGGTCGCGGGCCACGCTCGAGATCTTCGAGGCCCTCAAGATCACTGCCTGACCCGGCCGGACGCTACCGTTCAGCCGTGCGCACCGTCACCGTCACCGGCCAGGGCGAGGCCCGGATCGCTCCCGACTGCGCCGTGGTCCGGCTGGCCGCCGTGCACCGTGCGCCCGGTGTGGCCGAGGCCCTCTCCGGTGCCGACAGCGCGGCGTCGCAGATCGCGACCACGGCCCGGCAGTTCACGACGGCCGAGCGGGTCGGGTCGACCTCGCTCCAGATCTGGACCTCCCACGACGAGCAGGGCCGTCCCGACGGCTTCCAGGCGCGGCACTCGCTGACCGTCCGGTGTCCCGACATCGCCGCCGCCGGGTCCCTCCTGACGGCGGTCGCCGGGTCGGTCGGCGACCGCCTCGAGGTCGAGGGGGTCTCGCTCGAGGTGGCCGACC
>JBAUWD010000330.1:0-4319 GCA_049583575.1 Nocardioides sp. | reverse complement strand
CCCCGGGCCCGCTCCGTCGGCGACCGCCGAGGAGACCGAGCGCATCCTGCGCTGGCTCGAGGCGCCCGGGGTGCGGCTGATCGAGGTCGACGGCGAGTGGACCTGCCCCGTCGGCGGCGCGACCCGGCACCTCGCCCTCCACGACGCGGTCCACCAGTCGCGCCTCGACCTCGTGCCCTTCGACGAGCGCCGCGACCTGCCGCTCGCCTCGCGGCCGACCCGCTAGCACGCGAGCGACCTGACGCCGGACCCGCCGGGTCCACCCCGATCCGTCAGCCGGGTCTCGACGCGCCGTCGCTGCCTCGCGAGCCCGGCAGCGGGCCTGCTCGACCTCCTCACCCACGTCGTGCACTCCTTCGTCGTGCACGACTAGGGTTCGGACATGATCACCGCCATCGTCTTCGTCAAGGCCGACGTCGCCCGGATCCCCGAGGTGGCCGAGACGATCGCCGACCTCGACGGGGTGAGCGAGGTCTACTCCGTGACCGGCCAGATCGACCTGATCGTCATGGTCCGGGTGCGCGACCACGACGACGTGGCGGCCGTCGTCGCCGACCGGCTCAACAAGGTGGAGGGCGTGACCTCGACCGAGACCCACATCGCGTTCCGGGCCTACTCGCGCCACGACCTCGAGTCGGCCTTCGCGGTCGGCGTGGACTGACCGTTCCCCGATCCCACGAGTTTCCGCGTTTTGCCGTGCGAGGTGGGTCTCTCGCCTTAGCGTGATCTGGTCAACAGACCCGTCACAAGGGACACTCACGTGCTTCGTCGTCGCCTCTCGCGTCCGCTGGTCATGACCCTCTCGGGTGTGGTCGCGGCAACGCTCGTCTCCCTCGCGCCCGGAGCGGCCGACGCGGCCTCGCTGAAGGCGCCCACGGGTCTGTCGCCGAACGGCACCGCCGCGAGCAGCACCCCGACCTTCACCTGGTCGCGGGTCGCGACGGCGACCCAGTACGACCTCCAGGTGGACGACGACCCCGGCTTCTCCAGCCCGATGGTCTCGACCACCACCGCCAACAACAAGTTCGTGCCGACCGTCAACCTCCCGGACGGCACTCTGTACTGGCAGGTGCGCGCCGTCTCTGCCTCCACGACGAGCCCGTGGGCCAGCGCCTCGGCGACCATCTCGCCGACCGCCGCACCGACCCCGCAGTCGCCGATCGGCGGCGTGGTGCTCAGCCAGCCCGACTCTCCGCCGCTCTTCACCTGGTCGCCGGTCACCGGCGCCGTGGGCTACGAGATCCAGGTCGACAACTCCGGGAGCTGGGTCTCTCCGACGACCTACACCACCGCCGGCACGTCGTACTTCGTCAACAACCCGCAGGCGCCCGGCACGTGGCACTGGCGGGTCCGGGCCAACCGCGGCAACGGACTCTTCACGGGCTGGAGCGATGGCGCCACCTACCAGGTCGGCCAGCTGGCCGACCCCCAGCCCGGCGACGACATGAGCTCGGTGACGCCCATGCAGGACGTCTCGCTCGACTGGAAGCCCGTCCCGGGGGCCACGACCTACCAGCTCCAGATCGGCCACGACCCCGACTTCAACAACATCGTGGACGACGAGACCGTGGCCGGCACGCGCTTCCAGCCGGACATCACCTACGACAACGACCAGTACTACTGGCGGGTCCGGGCCATCGACGCGGCGGGCAACCGGATGCCGTGGACGACCGACGCACCCTTCACCTTCCAGCGGAACTGGCCGGACCAGCCGACGCTGGAGTACCCGCTGAACAAGTTCGCGCCCACCGTGGGCGACCCGATGTACTACCAGTGGACGGCCGTACGACGCGCCTCGCGCTACCAGCTCGACGTCGGTAGCGACCCGAACTTCTCGCCCAACACGTTCGCCACCTGCCTGGTCACCAGCACCACCTTCCCGGTGAACGGCGCCTGCGCCCCGATGGGACAGGGCGCCACGACGTACTGGCGGGTGCGCGGGCTCGACGACCCGCGTGGCGTCCAGGGCATCTACTCCGAGATCCACCACTTCGTCTACAGCAGCGGCAAGATCACCCAGCTCGAGCCCGCCGACGGCGCCACGGTCGACGTACCGACCCTGCAGTGGCAGGCGGTTCCCAACGCCCAGTCCTACTTCGTCTCGATCACCGACAAGGACGGCAACAGCGCCGCCCAGGTGACGACCCCGTCGACGACCTGGACGCCCGAGGTGACGCTCTCGGCCGCCGGCAGCCCGTACACCTGGACCGTCCAGTCGACGTCGGCACAGAACGTGACCTCGCCGCTCTACTCGGGTCACACCTTCAGCGTCTCGGGCACGGTCCCGACCAGCGACCCGGCCCTGGTCCCGATCACCGGCCTGGCCACGGACCCGCCGAGCACCGACTTCCCGTCGCTGACCTGGTCCGCCCTGGACGGCGCCGCGTACTACCGCGTCCGGATCGGCGTCGCCGGCTCGGACTTCTACGACCTCAACGCCTCGCACATCAACACCGCGACGTACCCCTACCCCGCGGCCACCGACACCGGCTCCCACTACCTCTCGCCCGGCGACTACTTCTGGTTCGTCGACGCGTACGACGGGTCGAACCACCTGCTGGCCGAGACTCCCGAGGCCGACTGGGGCCAGTTCACGATCGAGGACCTGCCTGCGGTCTCCGGGCAGAAGGTCTCCCTCGACGGGCTCGCGTCACAGTCGCCGAGCGCCGGCTGCGCGAACGCGCTGCCCCAGGTGTGCGCGGGAGTGCCGTCCACGCCGGTGCTGAGCTGGGACCCCGAGCCCGGTGCCGCCGGCTACCTCGTGTACCTCGCCAAGGACGCGGAGCTCACCAACCGCGTGGTCACGGCCGCGGCCACCACCAACACCGTGTGGACCCCGTCCGAGGACCTGCCGGACAACACCTCCCAGAACTCCTACTACTGGTTCGTCCGGCCCTGCAAGCAGCTCTCCGGCATCTGCAACCCCGACCCGATCTCGACGCACGCGGCTGCGACCGACGCCTTCCGCAAGCTGTCCCCCGCGATCACACTCACCTCACCGAGCGACGGTGCGTCGGTGACCGACGAGCCGACGTTCGCCTGGCAGGACTACTACGACACCAACCAGGCCGTGCCCTACGCGTCGGGCTCGGACCCGTCGTACCAGACCGCGTTCCGGTACCGCATCCAGATCTCCCAGTCGTCCACCTTCGCCAGCAGCGTCGAGGACCGCGAGGTCGACCAGCCGTTCTTCACGCCGAGTGACCGGACGCTCCCCCAGGGCCTCCTCTACTGGCGCGTCCAGGCCGTCGACCCCTCGGGCAACCACCTCGCCTGGAGCAACGTGTGGAGCTTCAGCAACAACCAGCCCGCGATCAGCACCGCGTCCGGAGGAGTCGCGTCGCCGGTCGGCGGCGTGACCGTCGCCGGGGACACGCCGTTCCGCTGGGCGGCGCAGAACGGTGCGTCGCAGTACCAGGTCGAGGTCTACGCCAACGACGACTCGACGCACTCCCTCGCCAACCGGGTGTTCCAGGCGACCACCAACGAGCCGACCTACGTCGGGCAGGGCTTCCTTCCGCCGTCCAGCACCGCGTACCGCTGGCGCGTGCGCTGGTTCGACGCGGACGGGCAGGGCCAGCCGCGTCCGTGGTCCTCCGACGGTCGGTTCTTCGTGACGTCGTCGTCGGTGACGGTGCACGGCCCGGCCGCCAACACCTACCAGCCCGCCGACGGCCTCTACTTCTCGTGGGACCCGGTGCCTCTCGCGGCCGCCTACCGCATCGACGTCAAGGGCCAGCAGGGCGGCGGCGTCGTCTGGTCCAGCCCCACCACCGCCGCGACCGCGTACGCGCCCTCGACCTTCGGTGACGGCTCCTACCAGTGGCGGGTGACGGCGTACGACGCGAGCAACGGCGCGATCGCCACCAGCACCTGGCGCAGCTTCTCGGTGGACAGCGTGGCACCGAGCATCACCAACTACACGCCGAACCCGAACGGGACCCCGAAGTCGAAGGTGAAGGTCACGTTCAGCGAGAAGGTCCTCGGGGTCACCACGTCGTCGCTGTCGCTGCACCAGTCGGGACGCAGCTCGAAGGTGCCGGTCAAGCTCAAGCTCAAGCACGGCAAGCGGCTGGCGACGCTGATCCCGAAGGCCCACCTGAAGAAGGGCAAGACGTACAAGGTGAAGCTGAGCAAGGCCGTCCACGACGCAGCGGGCAACCACATGGCCGCCTTCACCTGGTCGTTCACGGTCTAGCCGGTCCGACGTGGTGCCGGCTCGACCACGGGCCGGCGCCACTGCCCAAATCCCCGCCTTCGACCCGTCGGCGACCTAGGCTGCCGGGGTCAGTCACTCCGGAGGACCCCCGTGCCCGATC